>JASFGH010000095.1:0-10212 GCA_050123865.1 Desulfobacterales bacterium
GCCGAGTGTTTGGTTGTGGTGGCCAGCGGAATGGCGGACTTCACCATTTCCGGGTATCGCACGGTCCACTCCAGTACCTGCATTCCCCCGATCGAGCCGCCCACCACGCATAAGACCTGTTTAATACCCAGATATTCCATGAGCTCTTTTTGAGCTGCCACCATGTCGCCGATGGTGACCACCGGAAAATCAAGAGCGTAGGGCTGTACGGTTTTCGGATTGATACTGCAGGGGCCGGTAGACCCCATACAACTGCCGATGATATTGGAGCAGACGACAAAATACTTGTCCGTATCGATCCCTTTGCCAGGGCCGACCATGATGTCCCACCAGCCGGGTTTTTCATCTTCCTCGCTGTAATATCCAGCGGCATGTGAATCACCTGAAAGGGCATGTAAAATCAATATCGCATTTGAATTATCGGCGTTGAGGGCTCCGTAGGTTTCATAGGCAATGGTTACCGGTCCGAGCCTGGCGCCGTTTTCCAGAATCATCTCACCGGGTGGTTCGGCAAAAGTGAAGAGTTTTTTCTCCACAACACCCACCGAAACCCCCCGTTTATCATGTTCGATGTATTCACTCATTGTCGGATAGTTTTAATCACGAAAACACGAAATTTTAAAGGCACGAATCAAATATTTTTCTTTCGTGTTTCTGTTTTTTCGTGCTTTCGTGGTGAATAATTTTCTAACGTCAAATTCTGCAATGCCAGATAGAAATGGTCTTAATCACCGTTTGGTCCTGATCACGGCGGAAAAAAGACCATCTAATTTTGTTACTTGATTTTTTTAACGAGGGCAAGAGAAATCAGGTCCGGGCAAAGGCCTGGTCGAGATCCTCTTTAATATCGTCAATGTTCTCAAGACCGATGGACAGGCGCACTAGATCCGGTGTCAATCCACCGGCCCGTTGCTGTTCTTCAGTTAGCTGCGAATGCGTGGTACTGGCAGGGTGAATAACAAGGCTTTTTGCATCTCCCACATTGGCCAGGTGGGAAAACAGGTTCAAGCTATCCACAAATTTGCGGCCCGCATCCAGACCGCCTTTTATCCCAAAGACGACCATGCCGCCAAAACCATTTTGAAGATATCGGCTGGCAACCGGGTAGGTTGGATCGTCCGGTAATCCGGGATAACGCACCCATTCAGCATGAGCGTGCTCCTTTAAAAAGCAAGCCACTTCGGCTGCATTTTCACAATGTCGTTGCATGCGCAAAGGCAGGGTTTCTAGCCCCTGCAAAAATATCCAGGCGTTGTCCGGGGAGATACAGGCTCCTAAGTTACGCAATGGAACCAGCCGCATGCGAAGGATAAATGCAATCGGATTCATGTCACCCAGGTCATGAGCATAGCGGATATCGTGATAGCTGGGGTCCGGCTCATTGTACAGTTTGAATTTTGGATCCTGCCAGTCAAATTTACCTGAATCCACCACAATACCGCCGATACCGGTGCCGTGTCCGCCCATCCATTTGGTCAGTGAATTAATGACAATGTCGGCACCGTACTCGATGCTTTTGAGCAAATAGGGCGTTGTAAAGGTTGCATCGACGATCAGCGGCAGATTTTGACGATGCGCGATATCTGCGATCGCAGCGATATCGGTAAAATCCAATACCGGATTGCCAATGGTCTCGATAAAGACGGCCCGGGTTTTTTTGGTGATGGCCCGATCAATGCTTTCCGGTTCGGTGGCGTCGGCAAAATTCGTGTGGATGCCGAACTGAGGCAGGATACAATCGAACATGGTATAGGTGCCGCCATACAGGTTGCTGGCGGATACGATTTCATCACCGGCCTCACAGATATTGATAATCGTATAATACACCGCCGATGTCCCGGAAGACAGCGCCAAAGCGGCTGCGCCGCCCTCCAGGGCTGCAATGCGCTGTTCGAGAACATCCTGGGTGGGATTCATGATGCGTGTGTAAATGTTGCCCATCTCTTTGAGCGCAAAAAGATCGGCCGCATGCTTGCTGCTGTTGAATACATAAGAAGAGGTGCGGTGCACCGGCACGCCTCTGGCAGTGGTGGCGGGGTCCGGCTGTTGCCCGGCGTGAAGGCACAGCGTTTCAAATTTATATTTCGTGCTCATTTTGGAAATCCTGTACCGACTTAAGGTCGGATGAAGGGTTGAGCTGACCATCGGGCAGCAAGGTGAATCAATTTGATGATGAGGCTTTAACGGTTATGGCAGGAAATCTACTCGATCAGTGGTGCAAATACTTCGCAGGACTTGCATATCTTCATTTTTTCCTTCCAGTCTTTCTGAACCTTTCCGTCACAAATCGTGCCGTTAATGAACCAGCAAAGCTCACCGGCGCCGAACTCCCAGGCCGGGCATTTGACTTTAAGTTCCGGGCTGCAATTTTTAATCTGCCAGCATGCTTTCGTCTTGCCCTTTTTGGTATTTTGCTTGACCGCTAAAAAATACATCTGACGCTCAACAGCCGTCGGCACTCTGCGCCATCCCTGCTCATAGCTGTGCACCGCCTTGAGCGATATGCCCAGCAGCTGGGCCATTTGGGCCTGGGTTTTGTTTAATTTCTTCCTGAATTTCTTGAATTCTGCTTTGTCCATAATATCAGTCCTCGATCCCGATTTCGTGATGATATCCGCGACACCAAACTATACCCGAATCTTGCATGAAAATTATTGCGAATCCGACTCGCCCTGTTGAATGTCGCTTCGCGGCCCCCGCAGGGGATTCAGTAAGGCTAGTGCAAATTTTAGATTTTAATTTGATACAATGTGGCAGTTGTGTCAACAAAAAAGATACCGTATCAGCTCATAGCGCAGCGCAGATGATACCGCCGCCCAATACCGTGTCTCCCTGATAAATGACTGCCGATTGCCCCGGTGTTACCGACATTTGAGGCGTTTTAAACAGGATTTTGGTTTTATTGCCCTCGGCCGGGTAAACCGTGGCCTCAGCCGCCTTGTGTCGCAGGCGAATCTTGACCTGAACCTCGTCCAGTGGTTGTTCGATGCGATCGACACCGATGAGATTTAAATCTCTGGTCACAAGGCCCTTGGAACGATTCTCCTGGTTGCTGACGATAATGCGATTGTGTGCGGCATCGATACGATGAACATACAGCGGGTGCCGGGAAGCAATGCCAAGACCGCGGCGCTGGCCAATGGTATAATGAATGATACCGCCATGTTTTCCAAGTACCCGGCCCGCTTCATCAACGATGTCGCCGGCTTTAATCTCTTTTTGATCAAAAAGAATCGAATAATCCCCGCCGTCTATGAAATCCTGGCTTTCATCGCGATCGGCAGTTTGAAGCCCCAATGAGCGGGCAATGTCCCGGACCTGCTGCTTGGTATGATCCCCCAGCGGCAGAAGAGTACGGGCCAATTGTTGCTGTGTAAGGCCGTAAAGGAAATAGGTTTGATCTTTGGCGCTATCGGCAGCGCGCTTCAACAAGAACTGGTTGCTGACATTTTCGATGCGGGCATAATGACCAGTGGCAAAATAATCAAATTCCAGACCAGCCTGCCTGGCCTTTTCCAGCAGAAAACCGAACTTGAGTTTTTGGTTGCATACCACACAGGGATTTGGCGTTTTACCCTCCAGGTATTCGTTTCTAAAATACTGGATGACATGATTCTGATATTCTTTACGCAGATCGATGGTGTGAAACGGTATCCTGAGTTTCTGACATATAGCAGCCGCGGATTCGACATCTTCTCTTTCACCGGGACCGTAACACGCATGTCTGGCGGATTCATCAAAACCCAATGCATCATCATAAATTTCCATGGCGATCCCGCAAACGGTATACCCTTGCTTTTGCAGCAACGCCGCAGCCACAGATGAATCCACGCCACCGCTGAGCCCCACGGCCACCTTGACTTTTCCTTTTTTCATGTTTTTCTCAATTTTCGTGCTTCGAATTTATTAACGCAAAATAATATTAAAAGCTATTTTATTACCCGGGATTTAGACAAACTGAAAAATTTCTTTACTTTTTGCGCAGGGCAGCATTGAGCGAGCCGCTTTTAAAACCGTCCAGATCCATAGTGACATACAGAAATCCCAGTTCGTGCAGCTTTTTGCTGATGGATGTGCGATGTTGCAGGGCCGTACTGAAATCCTCCGGCAGGATTTCAATCCTGGCGGTATGACCATGATGCCGCACGCGTAACATCCGAAAGCCCAGATCGCTCAAAAAATTTTCTGCCGCCTCAACCTGTTTGAGCTTTTCCATGTTGACCTCCTGACCGTACGCAATCCGGCTGGCCAAACACGGCATGGCCGGTTTGTCGGCCACCTCAAGGCCCAAGGTGGAACAGATGCTTCGAATTCGGTTCTTATCTATTTTTAATTCGACATACGGTGCTAAAATGGCGGACTCGTCAGCGGCCTTTATGCCCGGTCGGTAATCTCCCAGATCATCGAGATTAGCGCCGTAAAATACCGGCCAGGACAGGTTGCTGAGGGGGTTGCCCGGTTGTCGGCGCAGTTCTTCGATTTTTTTAAAAAGTGCATTTTTGCAGTGATAGCAGCGGTCTCCCTGGTTGGCCCCGTAAAAGGGATTTTGCATTTCCTGGGTTTCAATAATGTGAAGCGGAATGTCATGTCCATTGGCAAAGTCCAGCGCGTGCCGGTATTCCCGGCGCGCCAGCGATGGGCTGTCTGCCAAGACGGCCAGCATATTTTTATGTAACGCCTGGTGTGCGACGTATGCCAACAGGGCGCTGTCCACCCCGCCGCTATAAGCGATGATGGCGCCCTCATATCCGGCAAAATAGTCTTTTAATTTTGTCAGCCAGGTTTGAGTAGACATATTTTTCTCGGATGCCGGTATTTATAATAAATGATCAACTATAGCCACAAAGGCCCAAAATCACAAAGAGAACGGGTGTTATTTTGATTTGATTTTTTACTTCGTGTGCTTTGTGTCTTTGTGGTGATAATTTTTTCAGCCCTTCCAAGAATAGAGACACAAAAATCAAATTTTGTTACATTGTGGCAGTTTAGTCAATAAAAAAGAATGCTTATTGTGGCGATTCAGGTTGGAAGGAAATATCTTCGCCGGATGCACAACTGATCTATTTCTATTTTCGTCCGGCCGGCCAGGATACGTTTAGGTAGCCGCCTTTGGGAAATAAAAATTCCACAGGTAAAGGCGGTTGCGGGAATGTTTAATTACGCTTTTGCAGAGCCATGGATCTTACCACAGCGATTGCACATCATCGATTGTATAGCGAATCTTTTTTACGGCCTTGAGCATGCGGGTGTACGACATGGCCAGACCGATATTTCGTGACAGCACCGACAGCGAGTCCACATCTTTTTTCGATATATCCCAGACCTCATGGTGATAAAGGCGCAGTGCGCCGATAGCCTTGTCATAAAATTTAATGGGAATGGATACAATGGCACCAATACCCTCTTTTCTGGCATCATCCGGGTATTGAAGGCGGTCGGATTTATTGATATCCCGAATGACAATGGGCTTACCCACCCGAGTTGCACCGATGCTCTTATCTTTCATAATCGGCCCCTTGTGCACGTAGCTCATGCTTAAACCAAAACTAGCCAATACTTCAAGCTCTTCTGTTTCCGGATTAACAGCAAAAATAGTGCATCCTTTGATTTCAAGAGCGGCCACCAGCAATTGCGTCAGATGATCGTCCATGATTTCCAGATTATCCGATTGTGCCATTGCTTTAAAGACGGTTTTAAAAAGGTCAATATCTATTTTTTCTTCGGCCGGCATGAATTTCTTGCTTTGCTTTTTGAACCCGGTTGTAAACCCCTTTTGCGAATAAATAGATTTGCAATCGAACTGTCTGTCTGTGTCCTGTTATCGGGCGGATGCAGGCTTTAAGTCACATTACAAACCGTTACATCTTTCAGGGCCATGACCACCTTGTGCGAAATGCTTCCTGAAAAAAAGCGGGTCACGTGCGCATGTTTTCGATTGAGAACAATAGTATCAAAATGTTCGCTGTCCACCAGATCCATAATTTCGCTGGCGATGTCCTTCTTGCGGGGTCTGAATATGCAATTTACCTGGCTTTCCCTAAACCCTCCCTCGACGAGTTTATCTTTGACCTCATTGAGGGCCGTTTTCTTTTCTTTAATTTTTTGTGAAAGGTAACTCAGACTTCCTTTAAGCTTAACCGTTACGGAAGTCGCCTCTGTATCGATTTCAGGGATCGGGGTATAAGCGTTGAATACGGTTACGGTAATGCCTTCTATCCTACCGAAGGCGTCGATAACGAAATCCAACGCTTTTTGATCAAGACGTGTAAAATGATAGGGCAACAATAATTTTCGAGTGGCCATTGGTCTCCCCCTTTGCACCTATTCAGGTTTACATCCGTGGACATATACATCACGGCCGGAATAGGAGGTATCATTTGACAGTTTTATTTAAATTGATCCCACCTGGCGTGTGTTTGATACCAAGACAATCGAAAAGTCTGGAAAACGGAAATTTAGATTCGAATCTGTTACAGGATCAGAATGTTGGATATGCAGGGTCTAAATGACTTGATTTTTACCGGCAAAGTTGAAATGGTGATAGGCTCTGTTCTGTCATGTCATCTGAATTGGATACAGGAGAAGCACGCATGCATCTTCAGCAGGTTCGTATTGTGCCGGACAAATTCCCAACGGCCGAGCATTATCCATTTAATCTGGAAATCTTTAAACACCCCCGGACCGTGGACGTCCATAACCCGGTGACCTTTTTTGTGGGTGAAAACGGCACCGGAAAATCCACGCTGCTGCAGGCCATCAGCCATCGCTGCGGTATTTATATCTGGCAGGGCGAGCGCAGGGCCCGCTTTCAATATAATCCATACGAGACCCAACTTTACAGAGGCATTGAAGTTGCGTGGGCCCAAGACACGGTGCCGGGTTCATATTTTGCCTCGGAAATATTTAATAATTTTGCCCAGATACTTGATGAATGGGCCACCATGGACCCCGGGCTGCTGGATTATTTCGGTGGTAAATCCCTGATGATTCAATCTCACGGGCAATCTTTGATGTCTTTTTTTAAATCCCGCTTTAAGATCAAAGGCCTTTACCTGCTGGACGAACCTGAAACGGCCTTATCTCCGGCAACGCAAATCGATCTGCTAAAACTGGTCGCTAAAATGGCGCATTCCGGTCATGCCCAATTTATCATTGCCACCCATTCACCCATCCTTTTAGCCTGCCCGGCAGCCGTTATATACAACTTTAGTGCATCAGCACTGGAGCCGATCGGTTATGAAGAAACCGAGCATTTCAAAGTATATAAGCGCTTTATGCATGATCCTGGCCGATACTTGCAGGACATTTAAGCCAGGGCCTGCCGCAAAACCATTGCTATCGAAATGGGTTACATTTGATTACATCTCTATAATCTGGATGTAACAATTTTGCCCTTCCGATCCCTTTTTATCACTGGCCCAAATTCCTCCCATTTCTTAAACCCTCTGCCAGGCGAAACCGGCAACCGCAATTGGGGCAGAATTTGCTGAATTTTGTCAAAATATTTTCGCATTTAATACTGAGGCTCGATCTAAAAATTAGCATAACCATATGGAATATTGCAGTTTATGAGTTTTTGTGGGATTTGGCTTGGATTTTGCTTCATTTTTATCGATTGTGCTGGCTCCGACGATTACCGCCGACGGAAGTTCATTTGGCAGGTGCAAATGCCAATAATAGATCGGGCCCAGGAGAGCCCCAAATGTGCTGAGCTCATGAAAAATTACCGGTACAACATCGTTTTTTTTACAATGGCCATCTTCTGGATGGTAATGGGGGATCTGCCGGCCTGGGCCATCGGCACTGATGCCGAATTTCCAGTCTATGACAGCATTCGTCCGAATGTAAACTTCTGGAAAAAAATATATACCGAATATTCAACGACTCAGGGAGTTATTCACGATAAAAAAAACCTGGCGATCATCTATGAGATCATTGATCTCAAAGACCGCAATCGCCACGGCAATCGCAAAATTAACAAACAGCGCATAAATAAAGTCAAAAAGAAATATAAGCGCATGCTGGCCAAGCTTGCTCAGGGAAAAGCGCCCAGCGATTCGCAAGAGCAGCGTGTTGCTGCTTTGTTCGGAAGTCAGGCCAAGCCCGTTGACTTCCGAAACGCGATGCGAAATTTGCGCTGCCAAGTCGGTCAGAACGACCCATTCCGCCAGGGTATCATTCGATCTGGTGCTTACCTGGCCGAAATGAAACAGATCTTTCGTGATGCCGGTTTGCCCGAAGATTTGGTGTATCTGCCGCACGTTGAATCATCTTTCAATCCCAAAGCATACAGTAAATTCGGTGCGGCCGGTATATGGCAATTTACCCGTTCGACCGGTAAGCACTACATGAAGGTCAGTTATGCCATCGACGAACGCAGGGATCCAATCATTTCAACCCGCGCGGCTGCGCGGCTGCTGAGACGGAATTTTAAGAAATTTCGCAACTGGCCGATGGCCATAACCGCATATAACCACGGTGTCACCGGCATGCTGCGAGCCAAAAGGCGCAAAGGGGATTATGAAACCATATTCAAAGAATACCGAAGTCGCATTTTTAAATTTGCATCGCGCAATTTTTATTCTGAGTTTCTGGCAGCCAGGGAGGTTGCCCATGATTATCAGAAATATTTCGGCAAGCTGATACTCGACGCACCCGTGCAAACTGAAGAAGTTGTGCTAGCCGGTTACGGTTCTCTACCGGAAATATCCAGGCACCTCAATTTAAATCTGGCAGAGCTGCACGACCTGAACCCGGCTCTGCGAAGACCCGTACTCAAAGGCCAAAAATATGTTCCACGCGGTTTTCATTTGAAGTTGCCGACTCGGGACAATCGGGACTGGCAGCAGGTGATGGCCGAGCTGGCACCAAAAATTTATAAAAATTACCAGAAGCGCAGCCGAATTTATACCGTGCGCAAAGGCGATACAGCTGGAGAAATTGCCCGCAACCATGGTGTAAAATTGAATGATCTTATTGCAGCCAATAATTTAGACGCGCGGGCCAGCATCTACATCGATCAAAATTTGCGAATCCCCCTGCTAGGAGACAAGCCAGATCGACTGTCAGCTGCGAAAGCCAAAGGGGCCAAATCTCCTCGCCTGGCGGCCGTTCAAACCAAAAATACCAGGCCCAAAGCAACTGAACCATCAACAATACCCGCGGTCAAACAGCAAAACGAAAAACCCGGACCCAAGCCTGAAGTGTCCGTTGCGCAAATAGACGTACCGGAACCGCAACCGCCGCAGTTGGTTTCCAGCCCAGATTTTGACACGATTGAATCAAACCGGATCCTTGAAGCCGCGCTGATGCAAATGCAGACCAAAAGACTCGAAACCGCTCAAAAACCGCAACTTCCCCCTGAGGCAATTGTGAATGCTGATATGGTCCAGGGCCAGCTGGCCATTAAGCGCATCAAAACGTATAATGGACGTTCCATTGGCCGTATTCAAGTCGAGGTTGAAGAAACTCTGGGACATTATGCCGAATGGTTGGAGGTTCCTGCCAGTGAGATCCGGCGGTTAAACGGCCTGCGGTTTGGGAGACCTCTTCGAGTCAACCAGGCCATCGAAATCCCTTTGCGGCGGGTTACGAAAGATGATTTTGAAGAAAAGCGATTTGAATTTCATAAGAAACTGGCAGAAGATTTTTTCGCTTCTTTTCGGATTGAAAAAGTCGAAACCTATACGGTTCTAAGAGGCGACAGCATCTGGACGATCTCAAAAGAGAAATTTAATGTTCCACTCTGGCTGATCAAAAAATACAATGCCCATCTGGATTTTAGCGCGTTGCATCCTTATCAAAAACTCAATATTCCCATCATCCAAAAAAACCAGGTTTAAAACGCTTATCTTTTGCCCGAGGGCTGTGTTGCGATTCGATCCAAAATGCTCACGTACTTTCGTGTACGCTCCGCTTTTGAATCGAATCGACGCCTTGCCCTCGAACAAAATCTAAGCGTTTTAAACCTGGTTTTACTTGATATAATTCGTTACGGTTCGGTAATTTAAAATTTTAGGTACTTTGCGGACCTAAATCGGTGGCGCGATGGTGACCAGCAGCCTGAGATTGGTTTTGGCGCGCAGCCCGTGAGGCTCGGCAATATCACTGATGACAACATCTCCCGGTTTAGCCGGCATCGTCGCCTCTCCCTCACCTAAAAACTCACCTTCGCCTTCCAGAACAACCAGGCTGAGCTGACCTTCAATGTCG
>JASFGH010000096.1:0-10198 GCA_050123865.1 Desulfobacterales bacterium
TTCGGAATAACCGTTTTCAAGGTTTGCGTTGTCCCGGTGGTGGCCGATCCACTCTCAAATACAACGGTTTTATGGCGCCCCGGTATCTTGACAACCCGGACAAGAAGAGCATATTATTACGGTGTTTAGATGCACTGCCAGTTTCTATCATGCAGCCTCGAGTCGCGCAAAAAAGCTGCTTTAAGGATAATGCCCGCGCAGCGTTCTGCGTGAATTATACAACAAAAGGGAAAATAGATGCCACTGTATGAGTTCAGATGCTTAAAATGTAATGATTGCTTTGAAATATTGGTAATGAAACAAGAGGATGAGGTGGAACTCAAATGCCCTCACTGCGGTTCCGAAGATTTTGAAAGGATCATGAGCGCTTCCTGTCATAGCATGGGAAGCGGTTCGGGCAAAGGTGAAGGCGCAAGCGCGCAAACTCGCAACTGCCCCAGCGGCAGCTGTACCACCTATGAAATACCGGGACACGAAGCTTGATTTCCAAAACCTACCCTGATCACCCGGTTCGTCAGTCCCTGCCTCGTGGTGAGCCAACTCATCGGGTCTAATTATTTGCTAACTTTCAAAATGATTGCTAACGCCTGCAAGCCTGTCTCCTTGAAAACCCGCGTTCGGTTATTCATTTGCCTGTCCGGGGAGTGTAAATGAAACAGATTCATATTCAGGAAAAAGAACAATTTAAAAAATTGTTCAAGCAAGAACAAATCGATAATTTTGAAGATCGCTTTAAGGTCCTGGAAGTCTTTATGCAGACCGAAAAGCATGTCACCATCGAAGAAATGGTTGAACTTTTAAATCGCGTCGGCTGCTGCCTTGAACCTGAATTTGTTCGGCAAACAATGAAATTGATGTGCCGCTTCGGATTTGCCCAAAAAAGCCGGTTTGACAACGGCGACCTGCGTTATGAGCATCGGCATCTGGGGCAACATCACGATCATATGGTCTGCACCAAATGCAAAAAAATTATTGAGTTTGAGAATGAGCAACTGGAGGAGTTGCAGATCAAAATCGCAGCCACGCGGGGATTTCACATGCTGCAACATAAAATGGAAATTTATGGCATCTGTGATACCTGCCTTAAAGAACGTATCCAGTTGATGCCCCTGGTTATGGCAAGGCCTGGTGAGCGGCTGGTGCTTAAAGACTTTGAAGGCGGCGTCGGGGCTCGCATACGTTTGATGTCGATGGGGTTGCGACTGGGCGATGAAATTGAAGTCATATCAAACAATAACCAGGGCCAAATTGCGATAGCAGCCGATTTTAAGCGCTATGTACTCGGAAAAGGCCTGGCGCAGAAAATTCGCGTTGAACCGATAAGACCCGACAAAAAAATTCAATAAAGCGCTGCACGCCCAGAAATGCGCTTTACTGAAACCACATGGGATTTGGAAAAGATACACGCTTGCAATATGGCATCTTTTGAACCCGCATATATTCAAACGTACCAAACCGGAGGGTTGCGCGCAAAGATAAAGAAAGCCCGCCAGCTGTTAAGCCCCTGCGCTCTTTGCCCCCGGAAATGCAGTGTTGACAGGCTGGGCGGTGAGACCGGTGTATGCCAGACTGCCGCTCAGGCCTGGGTCTCCAGCTACAACCCGCATTTCGGTGAAGAGTCACCTCTGGTGGGCAGCCATGGTTCAGGCACCATTTTTATTACCCATTGTAACCTGATGTGTTTGTTTTGCCAGAATTTTGATATCAGCCATCAAGGCCATGGGCAAGAAGCGAGCGACGAACAACTGGCAGCTATCATGCTCGCGCTGCAGCAGCAGGGATGCCACAATATCAATTTTGTCACGCCGTCACATGTGGTCCCACAAATTTTGGCCGCTCTTGAAATTGCCATTCAACATGGACTCAATGTGCCGCTGGTTTACAATTCCGGCGGCTACGATAGGCCTGCAACGATCAAGCTATTGGAGGGCGTGTTTGATATTTACATGCCCGACTTTAAATTCTGGGATCGGGCGATTGCAGAAAACGCTTGCCAGGCCGGGGATTATGCCGAAATTGCCTGTAGGGCACTCAAGGAAATGCATCGCCAGGTCGGTGATCTGGCAACCGACGATGCGGGTATTGCCCAACGGGGCCTGATCATTCGACATCTTGTCCTGCCAGGTGGAGTAGCGGGCACACGCGAAATTATGCGCTTTATCGCCCGAGAAATTTCAACCCGCAGCTATGTGAACATTATGGCCCAATACCGCCCTTGCGGTCGTGCTGCTGAGATAAAGGAATTGAATACCTTTCTTTCGCCGGAGGATTACCGCTGCGCGCTTCAGGACGCTGCCGAAGAGGGTATTACGCGTCTTGATCAACCCCAGCGCCGCTTTGTGCTTAAATAAACAACTACCTGAATCTTGCATGAAAGTAGATGAGAAATTCAGTTTTCAGCGCCTAAGAATTTGTCTGGCTATTGAATTTGTGAAATAATGAAAAACATGCAAAGAATTTTTGCCGTCGGTGATATTCATGGGTGCTATCAAAAACTGTGTGCACTCATGGACAAAATGCCGCTCAATAAGGAGCAAGACCAGCTACTTTTTATCGGAGATTACATCGATCGGGGACCGGGTTCCATCGAGGTCCTGGACTATCTGATTAATTTAAAAAAGCGCTTGCCGGGCATCATTTTTTTGAAAGGTAATCATGAAGATATGTTGCAAAATTATCTGGACGGCAACGATCGATTTACCTATTTGTTAAACAGCGGTCAGCAGACCCTGGATGCTTATCTGAACAAACAAAACGCGTCTGCGGATTACCCGGTGCCGCCTGCACATCTCGAATTTTTAAGTGAGTTGCGTCTGTACTACCAGACCGAAGACTATATCTTCGTGCATGCCGGTATGCGAGATAAAGTCCCCCTGGAATCACAGAAAGAAACCGATTTGCTTTGGATCCGCGATGAATTCATCTACTCAGATTATGATTTCGGCAAACGCGTTGTATTTGGACACACGCCCTTTAAGGAACCGCTTGTACAGACCAACAAAATCGGGATTGACACCGGAGCCGTTTATGGTAACCGACTCACGTGTGTTCAGCTACCGGAAATGAAATTTTATTCGGTATAGTCAATTTGAGCCGAATCGGCCAGGCATTGACACGCGGTGCTTGCATCGTTTAACAGGCAATGATATTCATGGTGAACCCATTGGAGCGCAAGTCTGATTTGCGTCAGCAGCGCTATGCGATTGGGTTCTGAGGCGATTGATGAGGAGGAAGACTGATGCCAGTGAATGTCCGATCCATTATGCTTTTTCTATTGATCCTGGGTTTTTCAGCGGCCGCCTTTGCGGAGCGTTTGGCGGTTTCCGCCCCGGTTGCCAATATTCGTTCCGGCCCGGGAAAGCTTCATAATGTGTTGTGGAAAGTGGAGAAATTTTTTCCATTGCTGGTAATTGACAAATCCGGTGAATGGTACCAGTTTGAGGATTTTGAAGGTGACCGTGGCTGGGTGCATCGCTCGCTTGTGGACAAGACCCCAACAGTGGTTACCAAAAATGACAAGTGCAACATTCGGTCCGGCCCCGGCAAGAGCCATAAAATCCTGTTCACGGTCGAAAATGGGATACCTTTCAAGGTCCTTGAACGTAAAGGCAGCTGGATTCACATCGAGCATGCAGATGGCGACAAAGGTTGGATCCATAAAGCCCTGGTTTGGTAAGGTAGGTGGGAAAACGAACGTGCCTCCATTAAATAGCGTTAAAGAAGATAAGAAATTAATCGTTGGTGTGGGTTCGGCTTTAATCGATATACTGGCTCATGAAGAAAATGATTTTTTAGATAAAACCGGTGCCATTAAAGGCGGCATGACATATGTCAGCAAGGAATTTATTGATAAAACCCTTTCGCTTGCGTCCCACAGGCCCAGCCTGGTACCCGGAGGGTCTGCCTGTAATACAATTGTGGGGATTGGCAAACTCGGCGGAGCAGCGCGTTTTATCGGAAAATGCGGCAATGGCAAGATGGGCCGGTTTTTTGAAACCGATCTAATACGTCAAAATGTCGAGCCTTCGCTTTTGCGCTCGGATTCGCCCACCGGTCGGGTTCTTTCCATTATTACACCGGATGCGGAGCGCTCAATGTTTACGTTCCTGGGTGCTTCGGCTGAAACCTCACCGAGAGACATTACTAAAGATTTTTTCAAAAATGCGGCCATTGTTCATATCGAAGGCTACCTTCTGTTTAACCCGGATTTGATCTTAAAGGTTTTAAAAACAGCTCGACAGTCCGGAGCGCGGATTTCGTTGGATCTGGCCAGTTTTAATGTTGTGCAAGAATCCCATGAGCTGGTAGAGCAGATTGTTGAATCTTTTGTCGACATCCTTATTGCCAATGAAGATGAGGCTGAGGCTTACACCGGGCACCGGGATGAGGCCCGTGCCATCGAAGCCCTGTCAAAAAAAGCAGAGATTGCCGTCCTTAAAGTCGGTGAGCAGGGCAGCTTTATCGCCAGTGGCCAACAAATTGTGCCGGTCCAGCCCAAAACCGGTGGCGCGGTAATTGATACGACCGGCGCCGGTGATTTATGGTCAGCGGGCTTTCTTTATGGATTGGTCAACGGATATTCGCTGGAGCGGTGCGGTGAACTGGGCTCGGCTTGCGGTTATGAGGTCTGTCAGGTGATCGGTGCCAACATTCCCGAGGCCGGCTGGGAAAGAATCAAAAAGCTGCTGGAGTGATGGAGTAGTGGAGTATTGATATAATACTGAATATAGGATATTTAGTCAACATCAACACTCCAGTACTCTAACACTCCAAAGGGCCGCCTAAAAGCAAACATGCCTTTCATAGGATTATGCTGAGTAACAGGGATTGTGGAAACATAATGAAAAACGGAGGATAAATGGCTGCGAAGTATAAGAGCCGGAAGGAATTGCTAAAGAAGCCGGATGAATTTATCACTCTCACCGGCAAGGCCATAGCCAAAGCCAGAGACTACCAAAATCAAATAACGTATGCTCTCCTGGCAATTGTGGCCATCGGGCTCATTTTTCTTGGATACCGATTTTTTGCACAACGCGCCGAGACAAAGGCATTTTCAAAGTTGCAGCAAGCCCAATCTGCATACCAGACACAGAAGGCCTCATCTTCAGCAAAAGAGGCCTACAACAAGGTTTCGCAGGCATTTCACGATATCATCAAAAAATACGGTGGCAATGCAGGTGGCAAACTGGCGCGGGCGATATATGCCAACATCAGCTACGAAGCCGGCCAATATGAAAAAGCCATCGCGCTTTACAAACAATCGCTCAATGACTTTAATGAGAATAAAGCCGTCTACAATTTGATCCTTAACAGTCTGGGATATGCCTACCAGCAGATGAATGACCCCCAAAATGCGGCCGTTTATTTTGAACGTGCCGCCACACAGACCGATTCGCTCATGCGAGAAGATGCGCTATTTAACCTGGGATGGGTCTATCAAAAAATGGGGGAGACCGCCAAAAGCCGACAGACACTTCAACAGATTTTAGATGACTATCCAAACTCGCTTTATTTTGATATGGTTCAGGAAGAAATAAGCGCCCAAAAGAGCGATTCCGCCTCCTGATGGTAGGTGAAAAACGCCGATTTGGGCCCACCGCTGTTGAGCGTGAAAACGGTGCTTTACTGCTTTACACCAACTTCCAGATTATACTTTTTTATTTTCTGATTCAGGCCGCTTTTACCAATCCCCAGCAATTCTGCCGCATGTGATTGAACATTGTTACTCATTTTCAACGCGCGCTCAATCATGGTGCGTTCGATCATGGCCAGCGTATCATAAAGTTTCGCATTTGCCGGTATGCCTTCAAGGTGCAAGGTGTTGTAAACACTATCCCTAAACCCTTTGGGAAGGTCCTGGACGCGAATGGTCTCACCGGCACACAGAATCATTACCCGCTCAATGACATTTTCCAGCTCCCGGATATTTCCCGGCCAGTTGTAATCATAAAACAGGCGGTCCACCTGCTGGTCAACGCCCATGATCGGAGCTTCGGCTTTGCGCTCAGATGCATATTTTTTTAGGAAATGATTCACCAGTAATCGAATATCCTCTTTGCGATCTTTAAGGGGGGGTAACACAATATGGACGACATTTAACCGGTAAAAGAGATCCTCCCGAAAGCGGTTTCCCATCATTTCGCGCTTTAACTCCTTGTTGGTGGCAGCAATGATTCTGATGTCCACCGATATGGTACGGACACCGCCCACACGCTCAAAAACCTTTTCCTGCAAAACACGCAATAGTTTGACTTGCAGATTCGGAGATAATTCACCAATTTCATCTAAAAACAACGTCCCGCCGTCGGCCAGTTCGAAACGGCCCTTTTTCGTTGCCACTGCGCCTGTAAAAGCGCCTTTCTCATGACCGAATAGTTCGCTTTCCAGCAAATTCTCAGCAAGGGCCGAGCAATTTACAGCCACGAAAGGCTTTTCGCGCCTGGAAGAATTAAAATGAATGGATCGCGCAACCAGTTCTTTACCGGTACCGCTTCCGCCTTCAATTAATACCGTTGCATTGGAAGGGGCCACCTTCTGGATAGTATCAAAAATATCCCGCATTTTTTTGCTTTTACCGATAATGTTATCGAATCGAAATTGAGATTCAACCGCATCGCGCAGGCGCCTATTTTCTTTAACCACCTGATACGTAGCGATGGCTTTTTTTGCATAAATAATCAAACGTTCGTTGTCGAAGGGTTTAAGCACATACGTGTAAGCGCCTTTTTGCATGGCCTCGACCGCTTTATCCACCGTACCGTGGGCCGTCATCATAATAACCGGCAAATCCGGGTCATCTGCTTTGATTTTCTCAAGCAATTCAATTCCGTCCATTCCAGGCATTCTCATATCGGTAAGAATGAGGTCCAGATCAGAGGTTTTACGAATTTCAAAAGCCTCCTGCCCCCCGGAGGCACTAAGCACTTCATAACCCTCTTCTTCCAAAAGAGCGCTTAGAATGGTCAGATAGTTTTTTTCGTCATCAACAATGAGAATGGTTTCCATGATGTCTTCGTCTGGCAGTGATTATGTTTTGGATTTATGGGTTTCACCAATGTTGAGCGTGACAGGCCAAAGTCGAGTTTAATCGGTAGCCCGAATGGGTTCCAATGGGTTCCTCTGCTGGCAGAGCAGATGAAAACTAATTACGCTCCGCGGTGGCCGCTTCATCCGGCGAGGCTGTCCCTGCTGGAGTTGGCTTGAGCGGCAGCTCGACGGTGACCCGGGCCCCTGAAACGGGTCGATTGACGATCTGGATGCTGCCACCGTGGGACTCGATGATGTTTTTAACGACGCCTAAACCAAGGCCTGTGCCCTGTTCTTTGGTTGTAAAAAAGGGATCCCAGATTTTATTTATATTTTCGGGTGGAATACCCTGGCCATCATCATCAAAATGGATCGTCACTCGGTGATCATTGGAGCTGATTTCCACCAGGATTCTGCCGCCCTCTGGCATCGACTGCATTGCATTTAGCAAAATATTCAAAAAAGACTGATACAGCATGGCCGAATCGGCCATGATATCCGGCAGGCCTTCTTGATAATTTCGTTTAATAATAAGGCCTTTTTCCTTATACTGGGCCTCGAGAAAGGTGAGATTTTTATCAATAATTTCCTCAACCCGACAGGGGGACATGCTCGGAACCCTGGGCTTGGCGTAATTGATAAAATCGGTAATGATCGAGTTTAAGCGGCTTGCCTCTTCAACGATAATGTCAGGAAATGTGTTTTGCGGATCGATTTTGGCAATTTTTTTCTTTAACAGTTCGGCCGAACTTCTGATAATGCCAAGTGGATTGCGAATCTCATGTGAAATTCCGGCGGCCATTTCGCCCAGAGAAGACAGGCGCTCGGCGTGGGCCAATCGTTCCTTGAGGCGCAATCTTTCCATAGCGCGCCTTTGGATAATACCTTCACCTCTTTTAACCACAAAGACCAGCACCACAAAAAGCGCCCCCATTAACAGCGTGCTGGTAATAGTCACCAGAATCTGAATCTGAAAAATGGTCTTATAATCTTCAGATAGATCCTGGGAAATCTCAACAACACCAAGAACCCGTCCCGAGATTTTTCCCAGCTGCGGTTCCCAGCGCAAGGGGGCGAAAGTGATCAGTTGAACCTTTTTGGGAAAACCCAGCAGAATCTGCAAAAAATTTCCTCTTTGAACCAGTTTATGGTTCCATTTGCCCGAACGGGCCTGCAAATATCCGGTACCGCCATAATTTCGACGCCCGATTAAGTACTGATCAAAGCTATAGGAGATCTCATTGTCCATGCTGTAAATATTGATTTTGTCAACCTCAAAGCTGTGTAGTGTGCTGCGCACAACTTTATCCATGCGCTCAAACTGATCCCGATTGCTCAATCGAATTTTGCCATACATCAAACCGACGGGAACAATGAATTGTAAAAAAACCTGGTGATTTAAATTCTCAATCATCACGTGCGCATAGTCTTCGCTTTTCTTGCGCTGCATGGATTTTACCCAATGGGTATTAAGGGCCGAAAATATAATAGTCGCTAAAAAAATAACGACCAGCCCGCTGAAGGCAAAATATTTGACCAGGCGAAAGGGTTTGAGCTTGTCTTCTGGAAGTTTGGGTTCCATTGTTAAAAATCTCAATAATATCAATGGCTCTTTGAGCGCGGTATAAGAATACTAATTTTTCTGGTCAAGTTAAAGCTTTTTCCGCTAAAGCTGGAAATTATTTGACCGATGCTTTCAAAAAATTGACGCTAAACATGGACATTTTTGCCCAGAATGGCCAAAGAGAAACTTTAAATCCGGATATGCAAACTGGCGCCATGGACAGATCGCCTTATAACCATTTGTAATAATTAAATTTTAAGATATTTCCGCCACAAGTCTATTTATCTATATGTATTGGCGCAATATTTGCAAAGCAGATTGCCAGCGCAACAATATAACACGCAAACGAACATTTACCAACATGGCATACGATTTATTGCACCTCGGCAAGGTGGCCTGTTCACAAAAAAGGAGGGATACGGATCAAAAATACGGTTGCGAAAATGCTCGGCCAAAGGGAGGCCAGCTTCTCACCAGCAGCAACTGTTTCAATACCCGACTAGGCCATTAAGACGAATTAAACCAGAATGGCATATAACATAACTAATTGTAATTATATATAATTATGCGTAACTGCTTGACTCGTATAGGATTATATGCGAAAATTTATTTAATTAACAATCATTTATCATTGAATTTCATTTGAATCGCTTTCGCATTACTCATAATCCGTCTCTCAAAATAGGGAAATCCTGATCCATGGCAAGCAAAAATCGTTTAAAAGAAACCAGAGAATCTTTGTTAATGAGCAAAGCCGAACTTGCCCGCGAAGCGCGTGTTTCACCCCTTACGATTGCCCGCATTGAAAAGGGCATGCCATGTCGCATGGAAACCAAGCGCAAGATCCTGTTGGCATTGGGCCTGAAATTAACCGAAAAAGACAAACTATTTAAGGACTAAGAGCATCTCATGGTATTTGGTAAAAAAGACAATCTAGTTGGACTTGACATAGGATCCCGCTCTCTGAAGGCAGCCCAAATTGCCGAGTCTAAACGAGGCCGGGAGTTAAAACGATTCGGCATGACCGACATTCCCCACGGCGCTATAGAGGATGGCACCATTAACGACCCGGAAGCAGTCGCGGAGTCAATTCGCCAGCTTTTTAAGGGGTATGGTATTAAAGAGCGGAATGTGGCCATTTCCATTGGCGGTTATTCAGTCATTGTTAAAAAAATTGCCGTCCAGACCATGGACGAAGAGCAATTACAGGAAACCATTCATTTTGAAGCCGAGCAATACATTCCATTTGATATCAGTGACGTCAATCTCGATTTTCAAATTCTGGGGCAAAACGAAACCAATCCCAATCAAATGAATGTTTTTCTGGTGGCCGCCAAAAAAGAAATGGTCGATGATTATTATAACCTCGCCAATCTGGCCGGTCTTAATCCCTGTATTGTCGACGTCGAAGCCTTTGCCCTGCAGAATACATTTGAAGCCGGTTACGACCCCGGCGATGACAACATTGCATTAATTGATATCGGGGCCAGCAAGACGTCACTGAATATTCTCAAAGGCAGCAACTCCGTATTCATGCGCGATGTTTCATTAGGCTGCAGTCAGATCAACCAGAAAATCATTTCATTGGTCGATTGTAGTTTCGACGAA
>JASFGH010000097.1:0-10139 GCA_050123865.1 Desulfobacterales bacterium
TTCTGCTTTTTAGGCGTTATGGCCCATTTAGGGCTTCCGAAATGAACCGAAGTTCTGGTTTTTACTTCGACGAAAACAAGGGTATCTTTATCTTTTGCAATGATATCAATTTCGCCCAACCGGGTGCGATAATTGGTTTCGATAATCTTATAGCCGGCCTTTTTCAAGCGTTTGATCGCAAGCGCTTCACCCTGCTCGCCAAATTTTTGTCGCCAATTTTTCATAAAAATGGTTTGTTGTCCGTTGTCAGTTGTCCGTCGAAACGTTTATGGAATGTTATACGGCAAGAACAAAGTCAAGAAAAGAAAAACTTTTAACCGAACTGTCCTGCCTTTATGACCAGAGCGAATTTTTAAGCCCTCTACAGCGGTCCACTGGCCACGGACCACTAACGTGTTTAGAGGTATTCTTTGACGCCTCTGAAAGTCCTCCGATGAATCGGGCAATATCCATATTCGCGGATGGCTGCCTTATGCGCACGGGTGGGGTAGCCTTTGTGCTGAAAAAAACCGAATTGGGGGTAGTATTCGTGATACCTTTCCATCAGCCGATCCCGTGTGACCTTGGCGACAATCGACGCCGCAGCGATCGAAACACTGAGTGTATCACCCTTGGCAATCGGTTTCTGAGACAGGTGAGAAGAAATTCGGAAGGGTCCGTCAATAAGAAGGCAATCGGGCTGGGGATCTAAGTTGTGGGTTGCGATGGACATCGCCAGCAAGGAGGCCTGCAGAATATTAATGCGGTCGATCTCCGCCGCATCAACAATGCCGATGCCTACCGAAACTGCCTGGGCATAAATCCCCTCGTACAAACGGGCCCTTTTTTTGGCAGAAAGCTTTTTCGAATCTGTGACATCGCTGACCGAAAAAGTCGGCGGCAACATCACCGCCGCTGAAACAACTGGACCGGCCAGAGGACCCCGACCGGCCTCATCGATACCGGCAATTGCTTTGAAACCCTCTGCAGTGGCTTTTTTTTCGAAAAACCACAAATCCATCTTCAGATGTCAGATGTCAGAGGACAGATTGAACAAGTTGAAATTAGTGTCTCAATTTCACCCCATTTTCATCTGTCATCTGATTTCTGTTTTCTGTCCTCTGTATTTAGGTTTAGCGCCGCTCTTTGATCCTGGCGGCTTTGCCTCTGAGTTTGCGCAGATAGTAGATTTTGGCGCGTCTGACACGGCCGCGCGTAACCACCTCGATCTTGTCAATCGCAGGCGAATGCAGCGGAAAAATTCTCTCTACGCCCACACCGTAAGAAACCTTGCGGACCGTAAAGGTTGCATTTGTTCCACCTTTGCGTTTACTGATGACCACGCCTTGAAAAACCTGGATACGTTCTTTTTCACCTTCTTTTATTTTGACGTGGACTTTGACATTATCGCCCGGCCCAAATGCAGGGTGGTCAAGTCGCATTTGTTCTTTTTCTAATTGGTTGATCTTTTCCATTGTTCCTCCAAATACTTTTAAGCCTTTTTTCAATGAATAAGCGTATAACAAAGTTATATAAAGTAATCTCAAAAATAGTAGATCACGCTCAAGGGCAAGGCGAAAACCGATTTAAAAGTGGAGCATACACTGTAGTATTCGAGCATTTTGAATCGGTTTTTAACACAGCCCTTGGGCGTTGGATGCATTTTTGAGATTGCTTTTTTATCCCATCAGCCGATCAAATATAATTGCCGCTGCTGAGCGCACCGAAAGATGATTGTAACCTGTTTTCCCGGCAATCGGTTCAAGCACATAATCGGCTGCAGAAATGAATTCCTGGCTTAAACCCCAGGCGGTGCCTAATGCCAGCACATACGGCTTGTTATCTTTTAGCATCGTACGGCACTTTTGATAACTGATATTGGCTGGGGCCTGGCGCGCACAGGTTGCAATCGTTTTCGGTTGCATGCCTTCAGAAACGGTGATGTGGTCAATCACATCAGCATATGAGCTGCTGACGCGGATCATCTCCAATGCGCTGCGTCTTTTGGGATTGTATTGTGCCCCGATGCCCTCTGTCCAATGCGAAATGATCTTTTGAATCAGATCGATCTGGTCTTCAAGGGGCGTTACAACAAAAAATGCTTTCAGCCCGAATGTTTTGGTGGCCCTTGATATATCGTGTAAATCCAGGTTGGTCAATGCGGATGCAATTGTTTGCCCGTTTTTGTTGACCACCGGGTAATGAATCAATGCCACATAAAGATTGGACATGGTCGATTTTTTTTATCACAGAGAGCACGGAGATCGCAGAGAGATAATCTTAAATAAACTATCTGAAAATACGCACTCTAATTTAATGAATATTCTTTAACCTTTTTTTTCTGCGTCTTCTCTGTTTGCTCCGTGAGCTCTGTGGTAAGATTTTAGTATCTCCTCAAGCCGTCGGAACCACTTTTCTAATATACTCATTTCCTTAGCACTCAATTTTTTTTTTTGCAGCAGATCAGCACGTTTCATTAAGGTGCGCATTAATGCCGATTCCAGCCGCCAATTTTCAATTTCCTCATGGTGTCCGGACAGCAAAATATCCGGTACCGCTTCTCCTTCAAAGACCTGTGGTCGGGTGTAGTGTGCATGTTCGAGTAAACCATCGGCGAACGAGTCTTTTTCGGCAGCGTCTTCACCGCCGAGGGTGCCGGGTAACTGACGTGTGACCGCATCGATGACAACCATGGCGGCGAGTTCGCCGCCGGTCAGCACAAAATCTCCAATCGAAAGCTCATCATCAATCAGTTCACTGTTGATGCGCTCATCAACCCCTTCATAGCGACCGCACACCAGAACCAGTTTTTCACACAATGCCAGTTCTTGTGCTATTTTTTGGTTAAAAACGCGCCCCTGCGGCGTCAACAGGACTTTACGGGCAGAAGGCGCTTCCTGTTCACCAGTCCGTATGGCAGCGGCCAAAGGTTCAGGTTTCATTACCATCCCGCTGCCGCCACCGTAAGGCCGATCGTCTGTTACCTGGTGTCTGCCTTCAGCAAAATCCCTAATGTTCAGGGTCGAAGCAAAAATTCTTTCTTGCTCAATGGCCCTTCGGATAATCCCGTGGTTCCAGAATGGATCGAACATCTCCGGAAATATGGTTAGCACCACGAATTTCATTCTTCCAGCCCGTCGGGCAAATCAACCCGCATTGAGTTGACTTCGATATCGATTGCCTGCACAACTGATTTAAGGGCCGGAATCAAGATTTCCCTGCGATCATTTTTGACCACATAGACATCATTGGCGCCGGTTTCGATAATCGACTCCAGGCGTCCGAGATATCGATCGTCTATCGTGAAAACCTTCAGGCCGATCAGCTCATACCAGTAATAAACACCTGTTTCTAATTCGGGAAGCACCGCTTTTTCGATCTGCAGGTCGGCACCGATCAGTGTCATTGCCTGATCACGGTCGCTGACGTTGTTCAGTGCTAAAAGGGCCCCCCGGGAATGCGGCTTGATCCAGTCGATTTCGTAATCTGTTTCCCAGCCTTCGGTGGTGCTGACCGATATCCTGTTGCCCGGCTGGAAAATTTCCAACGATTCAGCGTATGAATGAATCTTGAGGGTTCCCTTAATGCCATGAACACCCACAATCTTTCCGATCGTAACACGATCCGTTATGGGCTCCTGCTTATTCAATAATTTCCAGCACCGTACGCTTTTTTAATTTGGCAGAAGCTGCACTTAAAATCGTTCGCATGGCCCGAGCAGTCCTGCCCTGTTTGCCAATGACTTTACCCAGATCCTCTTTGGCCACTTTGAGTTCAAGAACCGAGGTCTGGTTCCCCTCAATCTCTGTTACGCTGACTTCCTCCGGACGATCCACCAGTGCTTGAGCGATATAGCTGATCAGGTCTTTCATTGCGCCATCTCCTTTATGACCGGTTGAGAAACAGGGGGGATGAACGACTGAATTCGATGCTATTCGCAGTAGTGCGTGTTACTATACGTTCTTGGCGAATATGCCTTCTTTTTTAAAAAGACTTTTTACCGTGTCCGAAGGAATCGCTCCCTTGTCGATCCAGTATTTGATTCGATCCGGATTAAGTGTTAATTCAGCTGGGTCCTTCAGAGGGTCGTATGTGCCTACTTTTTCCAGGAATCTGCCGTCTCTGGGACTTTCTCCGTCAGCGACAACAATCCGGTAAAAAGGTTTTTTCTTGGCTCCGTGTCTGGCCAGTCTGATTCTAACGCCCATTCATTTTTCTCCTTCAAAATGGCAGCATTCCACGGCCCATCCCGCGCATGCCGCCCTGGTTTAATTTTTTCAGCATTTTTAACATTTGGGTGTAATTCTTCAAAAGCTTGTTTACGTCTTGAACCCGGGTGCCGCTGCCTTTTGCGATTCTTTTGCGACGGCTGCCATTGATAATGTGATGGTTCCGTCTTTCCTGGGCTGTCATGGAATTGATAATCGCCTCAATTCTGACAAACTCTTTTTCATCCACCTGCAGATTCTTTAGTTGTTTCATCTGCCCCATGCCCGGGATCATTTTTAACAGATCAGAGAAAGAGCCCATTTTTCGGATCTGAACCATCTGGTCACGGAAGTCTTCCAGCGTAAACTGGCTTTTTCTGAGCTTTTTTTCTAAAGCTTCGGCTTTCTTTTGATCGACGACGTCCTGCGCCTTCTCGATTAGAGTGAGCACATCGCCCATGCCCAGAATGCTCGATGCCATGCGATCGGGATGAAATGCTTCGAGATCGCTTAGCTTTTCACCCACACCGATGAACTTTATGGGTTTGTCGGTTATGGACTTTATCGAAAGCGCCGCGCCGCCACGGGCATCTCCATCCATTTTGGTCAGGACGACACCACCGATATCCAAAGTATCATTAAACGCCTTGGCGATATTGACCGCGTCCTGGCCGGTCATGGCATCGGCTACCAGTAAAATGTCAGAAGGCCTGACAGCGGCTTTAATATCCACCAATTCAGCCATCAGTTCCTCATCGATATGCAAACGTCCGGCAGTATCCAGCAACAGTGTGTCGCATCCTTGATGCTGGGCGCTGCTCAACGCCTCCTGGCAGATTTGAACCGGTGCCTGATCCGTGCTCGATAGGAAAACCGGCACATGCAGCTGATTGCCCAGCGTTTGCAGCTGCTCGATGGCTGCCGGGCGGTAAACATCTGCTGGCACCAGATAGGGTTTGCGACCCTTTTTTCTTAAAAAGACGGATAGCTTGCCCGCGGTGGTTGTTTTGCCGGAGCCCTGAAGACCGACAAGCATGATCGCAACCGGTGTTCTTCCTGAAAGATTGAGCTGCTCGTTGCGGCCGCCCATTAAGGCTGTCAAGGTTTCATTGACAATTTTAATGACCTGCTGGCCGGGCGTCAGGCTTTCCAGGACTTCCTGACCCATCGCCCGCTCTTTGATGTCAGCGATGAAGCCTTTAACGACGCGATAATGAACATCCGCCTCTAGAAGGGCCATGCGGACTTCTTTCAGCCCTTCCTCGATGTTCTTTTCCGTTAGTTTGCCATGACCTTTAAGCTTACGGAAAATAGTGTTTAATCGATCACTTAAGCTATCCAGCATGCGAGCACCTGATCGAATACATAAATTCTTGAAAATACTATTAGAAAAATGCTATGTCAAGAAAAATAGTACCTGAATTTTGAATGAAAGATAAGGGCTTTTTTGGTTTTTGAAATTATGTTGGATACAAAAAAACAGAACATACTTGAGCTGGATCGGGATGCACTCGTTTCCTGGTTGGCCGAACGACGCATTGAACCGTATCGGGCGGATCAGATTTTAAAATGGCTTTACGCGCGACAAACGGATTCATTTGATCAGATGACCAACTTGTCTAAAGATATGCGGGCCCGTCTGGCTGATCACTTTACGATCGATCGGTTGACAACCGAACACATCGCTACTTCCAGAGACGGCACGCGCAAATATGTGTTTCAGCTTAAAGATGGCAAACGCATTGAAAGTGTCCTGATTCCGGAGCGCGATCATTATACCCTCTGCCTTTCGAGTCAGGTGGGCTGTGCGCAGGGCTGTGTTTTTTGTTTGACCGCCAAAATGGGGATTCAGCGTAATTTAAGCATGGCCGAAATTGTATGTCAGGTGCGCGATATCAAAAATGGCCTCAAAGACCCTAAATCGCTGACAAACCTGGTATTTATGGGCATGGGCGAGCCGCTGGCCAATTACCGTAATTTGGTCGCTGCGATCCGGATCATCACCGACACCGGTTTCGGCTTTGCCTTTGCCGGGCGACGGGTGACCGTATCAACCGCCGGCCTGGCATCCCGTCTGGCCGACCTGGGCCGCGATACCCGGGCCAATCTGGCCGTCTCGCTTAATGCTGCCGATAACGATACCCGCTGCCGCCTGATGCCGATCAACCGCAAATATCCGATTGAAAAACTACTCACAGCCTGCCGGGACTTTCCGCTGCGCGGCGGGCGTCGCATCACCTTTGAATATGTCCTCCTAAAGGATGTCAACGACTCCGCCGATGATGCCCATCGACTGGCCAAGCTGTTGCGGCCCATCAAATCAAAAATAAACCTTATCCCCTTCAATTCCCACCCCGGATGCCGGTATCAACGGCCGCCTGAAGATACCATTCTACGATTTCAGGAGATTCTGATTGATAAAAATTACACGGTTATGATTCGGCGCAGCAAAGGACAGGATATCTCGGCAGCCTGTGGGCAGTTGGCTGGGAAATTAGGTATTGGGTATCCAATACCTAAATTATCAATTTCTTGAAGTCAGCTGTGGGAATACCAATGACCTCGATGGTCTGCTTGCCGGTTGGGCGTTTGACAACCACGTCGATGGGCGTAAGGTTGGATGCCTTGCTGTAGCCGACACATATCGAGCCTGCCAGATAAATCGTTTCTTTTGAACCGCCATGAGGGACCAATGCAATCGGGCTGGGGTGATCCTTGACATCAATGATCGTATCGGTTTTTGGATTACGATATTTTAAAATATTTTCGTTATCTTTTTCGGTGCGCCCGACAATCAGCTTTGTGTCTCTGTTTAATCGAAAGTGACGGCCGTATTTTAAAAGGTGCAACTCCTTCTCGGTGCACGCGCCCTGATAATCAAACAGATCTTTTAGCCTGCGGGAGTAACCGACATCGGTCAGCAGACAGCCGCCGGCCGGTGCAGGGTAGTCGGTAATGCCGAATTTTGAGGCCAACGCAATTTGCCGCTTGCGGCCGCGACCTGCGATGTCGAGCAAGCGTTCCCGGTCAACCCAACCTTCCTTTTCCGGAATGGTTTCCAGAAGTTTTTTAGCGCTTAAGGGTCGCAGAATATACCCCTTGAAACCGGAGTGTTTCGCCACATACATCAGGGAAGACTTCGTCTGAGACATGGGACGTTGCCCGAGGACCTCTCCGCTAAACAGAAAGTCAAAATTGTTTGCCTTCATCATCTCACCGGCCAGTTTGAACATCAGCGCATGACAGTCCATGCAGGGGTTCATCTGTTTGCCATATCCGGCCGGTGGGTTCCTGAGCATTTTGATATAAACCGGATAAATGGGTACCACGGTCAGGGGAATGCCGGTTTTTTCAGAGGCCTTGCGGGCTTTGGCTGCGGTAAAAAAAGGCGTTTCAAATGTGATCCATTCGACGTCTATTCCCTGGTCACGCAGCACCAGACCGGCGAGCATGCTGTCCAGCCCCCCCGAGCAAAGGCCTAAGGCGCGCACATTTTGTTTTTTCAGATGCATAGCGTTCCTTTGGTTTTGAGATTTTTAAGCTTTTGGTCACCAATGCGCTGTCAGTTGTTTGTTGTTCGTGGTCATTTGCCGGTTGGATTTTTTCGATATTGACCTTGTCATAAAAACCGGCGTATACCCATCGCTTTGGTAAAAGATTCAAGCACTATTATTTAAGAATAGTCTCTCTAACCCGTTTTTGCAACTGACAACAAACAACTGACCACGGACCCAATGCATGCAGCTAAAACAGCGCGCTGATAAGATCCGCAAGGTTCTGCGGGATATCTTTCCCGAAGTCAAAACACAGTTGTATCATCAGACTGCGTTTCAACTTCTGGTGGCCACCATACTTTCAGCCCAGTGCACGGATAAGCAGGTAAACCAGGTCACACCGGTGCTCTTCAAACAACTCAATACACCTGCAGATTTTGCGGCGGTACCGCTAAAAACGATCGAAAAATTGATCCGTCCAACCGGCTTTTTTCACAATAAAGCCAAAAATATAAAAAATTGTGCCAGAGCAATATTAGAACAGCATGACGGACAGGTGCCCCGGACCCTGGAGGGACTTGTAAAATTGCCCGGGGTGGGGCGCAAGACCGCTAATGTCGTTTTAGGTGCTGCGTATGGTATCCCCGGCGTTGTGGTGGACACCCACGTCGGGCGTATTTCCAACCGGCTCGGGTTAAGTGTTCACCAAAATCCGGTCAAAATTGAATTTGACCTGATGGATATCATTCCCCGGCGCGACTGGAATGATTTCTGTCTGCGACTCATATTTTTCGGCCGCTCGACCTGCACCGCCCGCAAACCCAAATGCCCGCAATGCCCTCTAAAAAAAATATGCCCCTGGCCCCATAAAACCACCTAGCAATGTTGAATTATCTCGATCCTGACATGGCTCTTTTTTCTGATGAACTTTCTCTCTAGCTGTGTATCGAGCAGGCGTATCAGGCATTGGGCTTAGTGCTTGAACGATTTGATAAATGCATCTAATAGATTGTATTAATATATACAATTTTATTTGATCTTTGTATCAAATCTTACCAATCACATAGATTAAGGTGTTCATCTTAATCCTCTCGCTGCGATGTGACGACCTTCCTCGAAGCCATAAGGAAACAGACTTAATGTCATATTTAGTTATTTTTAGTCGAATAATACATAAAAGTTAAAAAATATTGACAAATTATTACAAATAAGCTTATAAAGTCGCTCTATTAAACCAAATCTGACGATATACATTTGCATGAGAATTTAAAGGCGAAATTTAGATGAAAAAATTATTGTCTACCAAGGCGGTCGCTGAATTCTTAAATGTCAATGAAAAGATGGTTTACACCCTGGTGGCTGAAAAGGGTTTGCCGGCCTCTAAAGTAACCGGTAAATGGCTTTTTCCTCTGCATCTGGTTGAACAATGGGTTGAAACGCAGACCATCAACTATCCGGATACCGGCAGCCTTCAGCCGCTGCAACAGGGAATCCTGATCCTGGCCGGCAGCAACGATCCCTTGCTGGATCGTGTGATTGCACTTTTTAACAGCCAGTTTCAAGCACCCCTGGCGGTATTCGGAAATTTAGGCAGCATGGGTGGATTACGCGCTTTACGCCAGAATCTTTGCCACATCGCTTCAAGTCATCTGCTGCAGGAAGATGAAGTTGAATATAATTTTGATTATGCTTTCCAGGAGCTAGTCGCGTTGCCGGCAGTTGTCAATTTTTCCCGGCGTGAACAGGGTATTCTGGTGGACAAGGGCAATCCTAAAAAGATATCGGGCGTAGCCGATCTGGCTGAACCCGGCATGCGGATTGTCAATCGACCACTGGGCACCGGGACCCGGTTGCTGCTGGATCGTGAATTCAAAAAAGCCGGCATCAAGGGTGAAAAAATCGATGGTTACGACAATGAGGTTCACCGGCATCTGGATGTCGGCCTGGAGATTTTAGGCGGACGGGCGGACGCCGGACCCGGAATCGGCGCTGTTGCCGGATTTTTGAATATAGATTTCATCCCCATTCGCTGGGAGCGATTCGATTTGATGATTCTAAAAGATCGCTTCTTTGATGAAGGGATTCAACGGTTTTTAGGTCTTTTACACGAAGACCCGTTTCGGAAAATGGCTCAAGCACTACCGGGTTATGATGTCAACTTAAGCGGCAAAATGATTTATCCGGGCGCAGATGACAGATGACAGAGGACCCGTCTTCGCTCTGTCGAACTGCGCCGCGGCAAGCAGAAAGCAGCAGACAGAGGACAGATGATATGGAGGATATGATGAAACAGTTGTGGATAAGAATTTTTATTGCGGGTTTGATGGTTTGTTTTTTTTGCAGCATGGGAATGGCAGGGGAAAAAATAATCAAGATGTCGACAACCACCAGTACCCAGGCTTCCGGGCTACTGGACATTTTATTACCCGAGTTGGAAAATGATACCGGCATCAAGGTC
>JASFGH010000098.1:0-10039 GCA_050123865.1 Desulfobacterales bacterium
CTCGCTTTAATCTCCTGGGGCTTTTTGCGCTGTATCATCGCAACGCTGCAGGCACCGGCCTTTTGATTTACCTGAATTATTTTGGCCCCATCCCATATTTCGACACCCGCTTCCTGCGCTTTCTGAATCATCCAGAAATCCAGATCTTTTCTCCAGGCCAGAGGCGTTTTGCACTTAATCATTCGAGGCCGCACACCGGGTACATGTATCAGATGTCCGGATAAATAATGTGGCGAAGCCAGAACCTGTTGCGGAATTTTACCGAATTCCTGTTGAATAATTTCGTTGGCCCACGGTCCCATTACCATACCGGAGCAAACTTTGTCGCGCGGCAACCGTTTCCGTTCCACCAAGAGGGTTCTGAAACCATTTCGGACACATCTTTGGGCGGCAACCGCCCCCCCCGGCCCACCTCCGACTACAATAACATCATACATTGGCTGATGTCCTTTGTTTTAAAGATCAGACCGGATGATTCGCAAAAATGCCTGAGCCGCAGGCGATAGGTTCGCTTTTCTGGCAAAAACGATATCCGTCTGAATCCTTATAGGACCTTCTTTGATACCCAAAGGCTTGAGAAGTCCCATTTTGGCTTCGAGCTCTATTTCAGGTTTGTAGAGAAATGAAATTCCGCGTCCTTTGATAATATACTCTTTGATAAATTCGACGCTTCCAGCTTCAACCAGCACCGATGGCTTCACATCGTGGGATGCCAGCAGCGATAAAATCGCATTCCGGGAACCTGAGCCACTTTCACGAATGATAATCGGTTCGTTTTTTAGTTCAAAAATGGAGACCATGGACTTGGCAGCCAACCGGTGATTGGGCGAGATTACCACACAAAATTCTTCTTTGGTATATGGCACAACATTCAGCTTGTTGAGGTGTGGCAATCGACCAATGATCCCCAGATCGTATTTGAATTGTGCAATGCTATCCGCTATTTCTTGGGAACTGCCGACTTTTAAAAAGACCTTTACCTTCGGGAAGCTCTCTTGAAACCTGGATAGCAGACCCGGCATCAAATGGCGGGCAAAACTGCGGGTGGTTCCGATGGTAAGGGAACCCTGGGTCAAGTCCCCGTAACTTTTGAGCACATATTCCATCTCATCGACGATCTTGAACATGCGCTTGGCGTACCCGTAGAGCACCTGGCCAAAATCGGTTAGTTGAAGCTCCGTGCCGTACTTGCGAAACAGTTTCACCTTCAGCTGGTTCTCAAAAGCTTTGATTTGCATGGTCACAGCCGGCTGGGTGACATGCAGCGCCTCGGCAGCTCGGGTGATGCTTTTTTCTCTAGCGGCCAGGTAAAACGCCCTGAGTTGGTTAAGATTGATGTGCATATGCGAAATTCGGAGTAGGTATAAGAAAATCTTATGACGATATAAAATTAATTGGATTGACAAGTCAATCCAAAAAAATTAACTAAAGTCTTTACAATCTATTAAAATTAATGATTCTCATTCACCGAACAATCCGGTTAGGGAGGAAGAGGCGATGGCTGAATACGACGGAATAATCATAGGTGCCGGACCCAATGGTCTGCTCACGGCCTCTTATTTGGCAAAAGCAGGTTTGAAAATCCTGTTGCTTGAGCGAAGATTTGAAATGGGCGGTGGATTGTGCTCAGAGCAAATTACGATTCCCAGTTTTATCCACAACACCCACGCCATCTATATGCCCATGGTGGATTACGCTCCATTTTTTCAGGATTTCAAACATGAAATGGAGGAAGTTTATGATCTGAAGTTCATCCATCCCGATCCCGTCATGACCTTGACCCTTGAAGATGATCGCACCTTATCGGTCTATCAGGATGCCGAACGCACCGCAAAATCCATCGCTCAATTTTCCGAGAAAGATGCACGTACTTATGTAAATGCAGCCGCAAAATTCAAGGAGTACATGGATGTCTTTATCGCACCGGCAACCTACTATCCGCCGCATCCAGCCATGGAAGCAATGACCAAAATGAAATCCCATGAAGTCGGGCAAGATCTTCAGGCCTTGCAACCCATGTCGCCCAAGGCAATTGTGGAAGAGCTCTTTGAAAACGAACACGTTCGCACATTATTTCTATATGCTTCCTGTATGTGGGGGTTGGATTATGATCTGGAGGGACTTGGTTTTTTGGTTCCGCTATATTTCAACCGGGCTGCCAACTACCGCCTGGTGGTGGGCGGAAGCCACCATCTGGCGCATGTGATGAGCAAGCTACTTTACAAAAATGGCGGAATGATCATCGGACCCAAACCGGTGAGCAAGATTGTCATCGAAAATGGCCGCGCCAAAGGTGTTGAAACCGCTGACGGCTATTATTACGAAGCCAACAAATTTATTGTCAGCAGTCTCAATCCACATCAGACATTTCTAGAGTTGGTCGGTGAAGATCACCTGGCTTCTGATTTTGCGACACGCATCAAAGATTGGAAATGGGAGAAAACCAGTTTTTTTCATGTGCACCTGGCCCTGAATGAATCTCCACAGTTTAAAGCTGCTGAAAAAAATCCGGATGTGGTCAAAACCTTAATCCATTTATTTGGATATAACTCCTATCAGGAGTTGATCGACCATTATGACGCTATTCGCAATGGTGAATTGAGAAATTCAGGTTTTAACAGCTGCTTCCCTACCCTGCATGATCCCTCGCAAGCGCCGGCCGGTAAACATACTGCTTTGATATCCAATCATGCACCGTATCATTTGGCCGATGGTGGTACGGAGCAATGGTACGACATCCGAGATCAAATAGCGGATCAATGTTTGGACAAATTGAGAATGTTTGTGCCCAACATCGGTGAAAACACCATCATGTGGCGTTACATCACCACACCCAAAGACATCCATAACAAATTTATCGATATGCAAGAGGGATCCTACAAGCAGGGCGCCTATCTGCCGCTCCAAATGGGATATTTACGGCCTAACGAGCTCTGCGCCGAGTATGCCACGCCCATCAAAGATTTATATATTTGCGGAGCCTGCACTTATCCCGGAGGCACCATCCTGATGGCCAATGGATACAACGCCGCCAACCGGATTGCCGACGACTACCGCATTGAGAAATGGTGGCAAAAACCACAATCCATCGTTCGAGCCGAGGAGCTTGGCCTCCTTTAGGAGCATAGCATTATGAAAGTCCAGTCTACCGGTTTGGGCAAAACAGTCATGCTGGCCCAGTTTAAAGAGCTTTTGAACGCAGAATACGACAACCAACAGGTCTTACAGTTAACCATGGAATCGACCGAACCCTTACACTGGACAATAAAAGTTTACATGGAGCCTGCTGATCTGCGCACGGCTGTTGTTATGGGACTCAAGCCTTCTGTTCTGTGGAAGGCTTTACTGGCGGTTGTCACAGGACAATTTTCATTATTAAAAAAGCCTACATCCGCAACACCGGAACCGTCCGCTGAAGTCAAGCCACCACCGGTTGAATCATCCGTTGACTCGGCGGAAGCGGAATCCGGGACACCTGCCAGTCCGCTGTCGGACCTGAAGAAATCCGAGGACGGTGACAAGCCGGTAAGTCCGTTGTCGAAGCTGAAAGGATAGCATTTTGTATTGAGAGTAAATTGCGATAGACAAAACCTAATTAAAACGGAATTCAAAATGATTAGCGCTGAAAGGAGCAGCGATTATGGCCGACATGAGCTTTGACGCCGTTGTCGTCGGAGGCGGACATCACGCCACCATTATTGCCAATTACTTACAAAATGCCGGACTGGAAACCGGTGTTTTTGAACGACTGCAGGAGATTGGCGGAGGCGCATGCGGAGACGAGCTTCCGGCTCCGGCTTTTTTGCAAAATCCCTGCGCTCACTTCACCCGCATGTTCGGCAATCCCGCCTATCACGATTTTAATCTCAGAAAATTCGGGCTGCATTATGTTTTTCCGGAAGGTAACGAGGCCATGATTTTCCCGGATGAAACCTGTTTTGTCGGCTACACAGCCTTTCCGGTAGAAGATCCAGACACCGGCAGCGAAGGATTTTCCAACGAAAACTTTACCAAAACCTACAATGAAATCGCCAGATTTTCAAAGAAAGATGCGGACATGTATGAATGGATCACCGAGCGCTATGAAAAGCGCTGGCGCATGGCATTTCGCAAATATCGCTATAGCCCGCCGACACCCTGGGGAGTGCCCAATCCGCTGGAGGAGCTATTTACGGACGATAAGTACGGCTTTGATCCGGTCTGGCATTATATGAACGGCATCCAGGTGGCGCGGGATCTTTTCGAGAGCACTGAATTGCGCGTGCTGTTCATGCGCGCGATTGCCACCTCGTCGGGCTCTTTCCCGGTGGATGCCATGGGCGTCTACCAGGTGGTTCATATGCTGGGACTGGTGCTCTCAATGGAATCCGCCGCTATCGTATCCGGGGGAACCCATGCCATCACCCATTCTCTGCAGCGTTCTTTCAGCTCAATGGGAGGCCAATTTTTTGTAGAGAGTGAAGTCGACAAGGTTCTCTTGGAAGGAGATAGGGCGGTTGGAATTAAACTGGTCAACGGAACTGAAATCGAAGCGCGCAAGCTGGTGGTCAGCGACTTGGGTGTGCCGCAAACTATGCTGCGCATGTTGCGGGATACCAAGTTAGCCGATCGACTGGTGCACCGCATTAAAAACATCGATTACGACCGGGCCCAGATATTCTGGGGCAATGTCGCCCTTCACGAGCTGCCGGATTATATGGCCAAAAGCTTCAACCCCGACCTGGGAGAGCAACCCCGTCTCTACATGGGACCCAAGGATGAAGACTACATGGCCTATAACTACATGTCTGAAATTTTTACCCAGGGTTTTCCAAGCCCGGGTAAAATGTTTTTGCTGGCCGCCCCTGACAGTATCTGGGACAAAAATCGCGCGCCGGAAGGCAAGCACACCATTTTGCTGGAAGAATTTGCCGCCCCGCTGCGTTTTTTCAGTGAGCGGGACTGGCTGAAAATGAAGCGCGAAATCGTCGACCACATGCTCAAAGACTGGCAGATATATGCGCCCAATATGACCTGGGATAATGTGATCGCCCACAATATACAGACACCTCTGGATGTATCTTATCGCCATCCGGATATGAAAGAGGGTGGCTGGGCCGAGGGCGCTATGATGCTCTCGATGCATGACCGTTTCCGGCCGGTGCCGGAAATTTCCAATTACCGGATCCCGAATGTAAAAAATATGTACATTTGTTCTTCCAATTTGCATTCCTGCGGCGGCATCGGTCGCGGCAGTTCGTATAATTGCTTTAAAGTCATCACCGAAGACTTTGATTTACCGAAGATTTGGGAAGAAAAAGGCAGAGAGTATTAATTGCGGATATCGGAGTGCGGATTTAGGGGAGTGGGAAGCGGAATAATCGAAACGAGGAGTCAATATGCGCTTGAAGGATAAAGTCGCCATCGTGACGGGCGCCGCCAAGGGGCTTGGCCGGGCTTTTGCCGTTAAAATGGCCGAAGAAGGTGCCCGCATCATGGCTGTTACTCGCAAGGATATGGACAATCTAAAAGAGACAGCTAGGCAAATCGAACGTCTGGGTGTCCCGGCCGCTTTCTTTCAGGCCGACGTTTCAAAAGAAGCGGATACCCTGGCTATGGCCAAAGAAGCCATCCAGGCATTTGGCCGCATTGATATACTCGTCAACAATGCCGCTATCTATGATGGCATAAAACGCAGGCCTTTTTATGAAATCGACTTGGCCGAGTGGGATCTGGTTATGGACGTCAATGTAAAAGGCGCATTTCTGGCCGCTAGAGCCGTCTTTCCCTACATGCAGGAACAGGGATATGGAAAGATTATCAATCTGGCATCCGAGGTCTTTTTTACCGGTTCCCACGGCTTTGCCCATTATGTATCATCCAAGGGCGGCATTATCGGCCTAACCCGGGCTCTGGCCGTGGAAATGGGACCCTACAATATTTGCATCAATTGCGTTGCGCCGGGCTTTACCGACACCGAGGCCAGCCGAAGTTTGACTGACGTAAACAAATATGACACCTCCAAAACACCGCTGCGCCGAATTGAAAAACCAGAAGATCTGACGGGGGCCGCGGTCTTTCTGGCATCGGCTGACAGTGATTTCATCACCGGTCAGACCCTGCTGATAGACGGAGGTCGCGCCATGCATTAAAAGAGAGGCACACGGCACAAAACAAAAGACTTTGGCCCCAAAACAGCTGCAGCCCTGCCTCGCTTAGATGGTGATCGCATGACCGTAAAATTTATTCAGTATTGGGATGTGCTCTCCGAGCGGGAAAACGAATTCAGTAAATTCGTAAAGAAGAGTTATATCCCGGGTATCAACGAAACCGGATATCTCAGGATCGTTGGCTCCTGGCATGTTGCCTCCGGTGAAGGTCCCTACTCAATCATGGAAGGCGTGGCAGACTCGGTCAAAAACGTCCACAATCTGCTCCGGCTGGAGGAATTCAAAAAACTCAGTCATCTGTTGCATTTCTTGATTACCAATTACAAAAGCAAACTGCTCGTTCCCACCGGCCCTGTCGAGGGGATTGTCCCCGCAGATAAAAACTATCGCTTCAATCACCATTATGATGTCAATTACGACAAATACGATGATTATATTGCGTTTATCATAAATGAGCACCTCCCGACCATGGAAGAATTGGGCGTCAAAATGATCGGCGGATGGTATGTGGCCATCGGTCCGGGGCCCAATATGGTCGTTGAAGGCGCATGTCCCAGCGTCAAAACCATCATGGACGCCATCGGCAGTGAGCGATATCGCCGGCTGGTGGCAAAGTTGCTCTCGATGGTCAACGGCTTCGGCAGTAAGATTCTGGTGGATACCGGACTCCTATCGTAACGAGGGAAAAAGACGATGCCGGTCAAATTGATCCAATACTGGAACATTCAACATGCCTCCCAATCGGATTTCGATGCCTATTTCACCCGGGAATATGTGCCGCGCATCAATGAATCCGGCTTCATGAAAATAGTGGGCTCATGGCACGTGGCTTCAGGTGAAGGTCCTTATTTTATCACCGAAGGCGTTTCCAGATCCATAACCGAAGTGGAAAGTCTCATAATGGCGTCTTTTTATTTTGATCTTCGGCAACGGCTTTTGGGTCTGGTCAAAGATTATCAGACCAAACTACTGGTTCCGATTGAATCGGTGGAACCGGATGTTCCGGACCTCGAATATGGATATAAATTTAATCAGCATTTTAATATTAATCCCGCTGATTTTTATACGTTTCTGGATTTTGAGGAGAAGGTTCACCTTCCGGAGATGAAACGCTTTGGCGTCACGATAGCCGGTGGTTGGAACGTTGCCGTGGGTGCCACGCCGTATGTGATCGATGAAACCCGGGCCGATAATTTAGAAGTAATTGGCGAAATGCTTCAAAACCCGGCCTACCAGATGTTAACGCTAAAATTGCTCCAATTGGTCTCCAATTACGGCTGTAAAATTCTGGTGCCCTCCGGGCATATTAATAACTGAGTTTTGCATGAAAATCTTTGGCGTGCAAAATTCAGACAATAACGCTTCGGGGCAGCTGAGCAGCATGGTAGTAAGGAAGAATTCACATGAACTTTCGTTTTGCAAATAAATTGACAAACCCAGGAATCCATCAGCTGCATCTTGACACCGGATCAAGTGGTTTGGCCGTCATTTCGGGTGGCGGCCTGCAATTCAATAGCAAGCCGGACGCATAGGTGCGCACTAACGATAGGTTGTCCGGTCTAAATAGCTGGGTTTAAAACCCGCGCAGGAGACCGATGAGCACACTCACCGGAAGGCTTCTCAGGATTAACCTCACCGATTCGTATTCCGGGGAAGAACAAATTCCCCAGCAATATATCGAACATTTTATCTCAGCCAGGGGGCTGGGCGCCAAGTATCTTTATGATGAGCTTGCGCCGGAGATAGATCCGCTATCTCCAGCCAATAAATTGCTGCTGCTCATCGGTGTGCTGGGAAACACCGGACTTCAGGGGTTTTCCAAATGGGCGGCAATATCCAAAAGCCCTTTGACCGGTACTATTTTCCGCTCCATCTCGGGTGGAAATTTCGGGGTGTGGATGAAGCACGCTGGCTATGACCTCATCATTGTAGAAGGCAAGGCCAAGGCGCCGTCCTACATCCACATTGACACCGCTGGTGTTCATTTTCTAACGGCAACCGACCTCTGGGGAATGGACTATCGCCAGTTACAGGAACAGATGAAAAAAAGACACGGTCCTCGCACTGAATCGGCCTGCATTGGACCGGCGGGTGAAAAACAGGTTCGCTATGCGGTCATCCACTCCGGAGAACGGACGGCATCCCGGGGCGGTATGGGAACCGTTATGGGGTCCAAAAACCTGAAGGCGCTTTCGATCAACGTCCCAACAAAAAAGACCACCCCGTTCGACCCGGCTACCTTTAAAGGATTGATCAAAACCCAGATCGACATTTTGAAAGAGCATCCTCGGAAAAAAACCATGTCCAGCCTGGGAACACCGTACATCACCACAATCGTCAACAAGCTGGGCATTCTGCCGACCAAAAACTACTGCGAAGGAAGCGTCGCCACCATCGAAGACCTTTCCGGGGACCAGTTTTATGAACTAAAAAAGGCCCGGACCGGCTGCTATGCCTGCATGACCCGCTGCGGGGGAATGCGCGAGGTCGTCCGAGGACCATTTAGGGGCTCACAAATCGATGGTCCTGAATACGAAACCATTTTTGCCTTCGGTCCCCTGCTCGGCCTTACTGATCGACAGTTTGTCATCGATGCCAATGCGCTCTGCGACGCTTACGGTATTGATACGATCAGCACGGGCGTTTGCATCGCCTTTGCCTGTGAATTGTTTACCAAAGGCATCATTTCATCTACCGATACCGATGGTTTAGAGCTTACCTGGGGCAATAAGGATGCTATCTTTACCTTGATTAAAAAAATCGGCAATAAAGAGGGTCTTGGCGGGCTGCTGGGAGATGGGGTCAAAAAAGCTGCCGAGCAAATCGGCAGCGGTGCTGAAGCCTTTGCCATGCATGTCAAAGGCCTGGAGCTTCCAGGATACGAACCGCGCGGGGTCAAAGGATATGCGCTCAGTATGGCCACTTCAAACATTGGTGGCAGCCACATGTACGGCCGCCCGAGAGAGGAATTTAGCGGTCAGGCGGATCCTCTGCTTGAAACCGGCAAAGGCGATTTGATTGCCCGGGTTCAGAAAGAACAGGCCCTTGAAGATTCCCTTATCGCTTGTACCTTCGGCAATACGGGATTAGACACTGCTATGTACGCCCGGCTTTTGGTTGCGGCAACCGGTATAGAAGATTTTGAGGACGCCATGAATTTGCTGAATATCGGAGAACGCATCGTTTGTTTAGAACGATGTTTCAACGTTCGCGAAGGGTTCGATCGCAAAGACGATACGCTGCCCAAACGCATGCTCACAGAGCCTTTACAGCGGGCTGGCCCGGCGACGGATCAGATTGTCGGCAATCTTAAGCATTTGCTGGACGAATACTACCGATCCCTGGGCTACAGCCCGGAAGGCATCCCCGGCGTCGATCGGCTGCATGTGTTGGATCTGCAAGAGGCGATTGAGGATATGCCAACGCACCCGCCAAAAAAATAATCGGAATCAGCGGGCAAACGCTGACAGCATTGGCTGTCGCGCAACTTGCGGGGTAAAGAAGCATTAATGTATGATGAAAACAGTTGTAAATTATTCTCCGGCAGATCTATGCAATCGTCAATTTGAGAGTATCAATCCACAGAAAGGAGGCTAATATGAAGGTTTATGATGTGGTCCCCGGTTTGGAATTTGACCCCGAAAGGGATTTCGAGCAATCACCGGCATGGTTTTTGGACGGCACACACTCCATACCGCCGTGGACACCCATGTTTGGCTGGTTTTGGATTAATTTTTGCCGCCATGGCATGCAGTATGGTGCTGAGAAGTTGAGCCTGCCGACCGTTAAAGGTTGGGACTGGCGATTTATGAAAGGCGGCGGATACCTGACACTGCTGTTGGTGAAATCGGAAGAGGAAAAACAGCGCAGAGAAGAACGATTTCGCAAAG
>JASFGH010000099.1:0-10005 GCA_050123865.1 Desulfobacterales bacterium
CCTCAGAATTGACATGATCCATAACGACCAGCAAACCCAGCTTCTCAAGGGCCCGTTCAAACCGTTGCCGGTCCGGGAATTGCCACAGAGGGTTGCTTTCCACCAGAATCAGTCCCTGGATCGAACCCTGCTCAATGGCGGTGACCAGTGTTTCAAGCGAGACGTTTTCATCCGCCAGGATTCCGGCCGCAAAAGCATTGGCACCGGGCATTAAATAAAACAATCCGGCCGCTTTCCCTGCGGCCTGCAGCAAAGCGGCATAATCGGCTGCCAGCGCAGGTGTCCGGCGGCGCACGCTTTCGGTACCGCATACGATAATGGGTCGCCGGCTGATCTTTAGTTTTTCGGCCAGTGCGTCTATTTCTGCCTGCTGTGCGGCCGATGTCTGCTCGCCGTTTGCGAGGAATGAATAAAATTCACGGGCAGGGCCGTCCAATTTATCGACCGCCGCAGCGTTAAGAGCTGCGATGATCACAGCGCCAAGGCCGGAATGAACGTCCTCCAAGTTCGCCGGCAGATGCGAAAATTCACACGGCAAACGTACGGGTCGCGGATCGAAAATAGCAATCGTCGCTCCCATGCGCTGCGCTTGCCGCAGGGCCAGCGCCATCATTGGGGCTTCGTTGAGAGGATCGGCGCCCAGCACAGCCACAAAATCGGCTGATTCAATGTCACCCATTGCGACCGCCAGATCCGGTTCAAGCCTGGAAATGGCCGTTTTAACCTTCCCGCTGATGGCGTTATCTACAAAATATGCCGGCGGTTGCCAGCTTTTGCTCTGGCTCACGCGTTTGACCATGGCCAGCGTTTCAAGGCCACTGCGGCTCGAACCGGTGCAGGCAACCGCTGCGGCGCCATCGTTATCGACGATGGCCTGCAGTCGTTGTTTCAATGCGGTCAGCGCTTCATCAATAGAGACGGTCTGACCGTCGACAAGAGCCGTGCGGGGTCGCTGCGGCAAACTATTGTAAATAAACCCAAAACGGCCTCTATCACAGATAAAATATCCGTTGATCACATCGCTTTGTCGGGCTTCCTGTCGGACGACTTGGCGGTACCGGCTGCTGACAACGGTATGGCAGCCCAAAGAGCAATTGATACACAGCGACGGGCTGCGTTCATAATCCCAGCGTCGGCCAAAATAACGCGCGGGTTTATCGGTATAAACGCCGGTCGGACAGATATCAACGAGGTTGCCTGAAAAAGGACTATCCAGGATTCCTTCTGTAAAACGGCCGAAATAAATCTGATTGGCGGACTGCATCGCGCCCAGATCACGGTAACCGCTGAATTCCTGATAATATCGCGAACAGCGGTAACAATGGATGCAGCGGTTCATCTCATGCTGAACAAGGGGTCCCAGATACTGATCTAAATAGGTGCGTTTTTTGCCCGGATATCTTCGCGTACCGTGTCCGCCGGATACCGTCATGTCCTGCAGCAGGCAATGCCCCCCCTCATCGCAAACCGGACAATCATGGGGGTGATGCAGCATGAGCCACTCGATCACCGATTTACGAAACGCCACCGCTTCTTCATCGGTTGTCGATACGACCATGTCGTCCTGGGCATCGACCATGCAGCTCATCTGCACCCCTTTAAAGGGGCCCTGCAAAAATTTAACGGCGCAGACACGGCAGGCGCCCACAGAACCCAGGGCCGGATGATAGCAAAAGCGCGGAATCATGATCCCCAGCTGCTCTGCCGCCTCGATCACCTTGGTTCCGGGTGCGACTTCTATTTCGCGGTCGTCGATAACAATCTTCGGCATAAATTCAGTACTGATCTAGATTTCTAGTTATATTAAAGTTAATTTTAATTCTTTGTGGCTAAGTAACAACTCCTGATATTAAAATCCGAAATTCGAATATCGAAACTCGAAACAAATTTTAAAATCAAATGATCCAAATTCCAAAGTCTTAAACATCTGAATTTAGCTTTTCGATATTGTTTCGGATTTCGAATTTATTATTTCGTATTTATTGTTTAAATGGGCACTTCTTTTGACTGATATGTTCTTGAACTTCCTCCCTGTAATACGTCAGCAAGCTTTGCAGGGGTGCCACGGCTCCCGGTGCAAAAGCACAATATGCATTCCACAGCTGCTTGCCCATGTCATCCAGGATCGGGATAAAATCTTGCTCGCCATCGCCATTTTCTATTCGAGCCAGCAAATCGCGGATGTAGGGCAATCCTTCCCGGCAGGGCGTGCACCAGCCACAGGATTCCCGGGCAAAAAATTCGACCAAATTCAGCGTGGTTGCGACCAGGCAGGTATGCTGATCGAACACCATGATGGCACCGGTACCCAGTCGGTTGCCCGCCTTTTTCAAAGACTCAAAATCCATCTCGATGTTGTAGTGCACTTTGGGTAAAAACCCGGTCGAGGCCCCGCCCGGCAGGCAGGCCTTGAATTCAGAACCTTGTGGCATGCCACCGGCAACCTCTTCAATGATTTCACTCAGGCGGATACCCATCGGTAATTCATAGGCACCCGGCCGGTTGACCCTGCCGCTGATACAGAATATTTTAGTTCCCGCACCCGTATCGGTGCTGGCAAGGCCCTTAAACCACTCCGCGCCGTGGCGGACAATATGCGGCAGGCAGGCAAAGGTTTCGACGTTGCTCAGCACGGTCGGCAGCCCCCATAGACCTTTTTCGGTCGGATACGGTGGCGGTTGCATCGGATTGGGCCGTTTGCCCATCAGGGCATTTAGTTGGGCGGTTACCTCACCGCAGATATAGCGCCCGCCACTGCGGTGGACGATGATTTCCAGTGAGTAATCCGTGCCCAGAATGTTTTTGCCCAAAAACCCCGCATCTTCAGCTGCTTTTAATTCTCGTTCGAGAATTCTGGCCCCGCTTTCATACTCCGGCCGGATAAAAATAACGCCTTTTTCGGCTTTGATCGAATATCCCGCAATGATCATGCCTTCGATCATCATGTGCGGATTGGTGTGGATCAATACCCGATCTTTAAACGTGCCGGGCTCCATTTCATCGGCATTGCAGACAATATATCGTGGGAGCGGTGCGTCTTCGGCCACTGTCTTCAGTTTAAACCCTGTCGGAAAGGCGGCCCCGCCACGCCCCAGCAGACCGGCATCATCAATCAACTGCACGGTGCCCTTTACGCCGTGCTCGGCAATCGCCGCTTTCAACGCCTGGTACCCGCCGCTTTGTTCGTACTCTTCCAGCGTGTTGATGCGGGCCGGTTTACGGTTTGCCAGCAAAATCTGCGGATACTTTTCCATCTTGGTGTTCTTTGTGACCTTTGTGGTGAATAATATTTCTCAATAAGCGCAATCAAGATCAGGCTTCGGAGCGCAGCTTTTCCAGTATCTGGTCAATCTTCTCGGCGGTCAGACCGCCATAAACCTTGCGGTTGATCAGCATGGCCGGTGACAAATCACAATATCCGATACAACAGACCGGCAGAACTGTAAACAAACCGTCGGCTGAAGTGCCGCCCACCTCTATATCCAGTTTCTGACAAAGGTAATTCTTAATCGATTCATACCCGTCCATCCAGCAAATCAAACTGTCGCATACATGAATCACATACTTACCTACCGGTTCGCGGTAAATGAAGGTATAAAAGGTGGCCAGCTCTTCCACTTCCAGGGCCGACATGCCCAGCAGCTCCGCAGTCTGTTCGACAGCTTCATCGCTTAAATGGCCATAGTGATCCTGAAGAGCGAGCATCGCATCTACCACCAGCTCCCGCGGATGAGCCGCATGGGCTATCTTTCCCTTCAGCATTTTTTCAAGTTCTTTGGGTAACATAGAAAAATTGAATCTACAGCTTCGGGCTTATACCGCCGGGTGTCAGGCTCTATGGTTCCGCCGTTGGCGGTTCAGGTGTCAGGTTTCGGGTGTCAGGGCACTGTATGTCAATAGAAACCTGAAATATCTCTTGCCAAAGAATGACACCTGGCACCTGAACACTGAAACCTACTTTTGCTGACGCCTGACACCTTACACCTGAACACACCATTATATTAGCGATCGATATCCGGCAATATATAATCAACCGATCCGATGATAGCGATCAAATCGGCAATGCTCTCCCCGACCGCCAGCAGCGGCATCACCTGAACATTGGCAAATCCAGGACCGCGGATGCGCACGCGATATGCATACCCCAGGCCATCGCTGACCACGTAGTACCCCTGTTCGCCTCTGGGAATTTCACAGGCCGTCTGGGCCTCGCCCCGGGGGATTTTGGGACCTCGGGTGACATTGATATAATGATGGATCAGGCTTTCGATATCTTTGAGCATATCCTCGCGCCTGGGGATCACATAGCGGTAATCATCGGTAATATAACGACCTGAAGGCATGTTATTAGCCGCCTGCTCAATGATGCTGATGCTCTGCCGCATTTCTTCTATTCGCACCAGATAGCGGGCATAACAGTCTCCCTCGGTTGCAGTCGGGACCTCAAATTCAAAATTTTCGTAGCCCGAATAGGGCATCTTTTTGCGCAAGTCCCAATCCAGGCCGCAACTTCGCAAGTTGGGGCCGGTCACCCCCCAGTCCACGGCTTGCTGTAAGGAAATTCGGCCAACACCCTGGGTGCGCGCCTTAAAAATGGGATTTTTGCGGATCAGATTCTCATATTCCTGCAGGCGCTCGGGAAATATTTTGACAAACTGGTCAACCGCCGCCTTCCAGCCCTCGGGCAAATCGGCGGCCACGCCGCCGATCCGGAACCAGGACGGGTGTAAGCGACCTCCCGTAATGAGCTCCACGATGTCGAGAATCATCTCCCGCTCGCGAAAGGTGTAAAAATTAGGCGTCATGGCGCCGACATCATGGGCGTAAGTGGCCAGCCAGACCAAATGGTTGCTCAGGCGGAAAAACTCGCTGAGCATTACCCGAATCACCTGCGCCCGCTGCGGCACCTTTAAGTCGGCCAGGGTTTCAACTGCCAGCAGATAAGGAAGATCATTGGCTGCACCCGCCAGGTAGTCAACACGCGCCAGATAGGGAATAAATTGGTGCCAGTTTTGACGTTCACCGATTTTTTCGACGGCCCTGTGATGATAACCGATCTCCAGTTCCAGACCAACAATCTCTTCACCTTTCAAAGAGGCAATATAGCGCAACAACCCGTGGGTGCTGACATGATGGGGACCCAAATTCAGAATCAGCGGGTGTTCACCGTCATCGGTTTTAGCGTAAACACCGCCGTCTAACGGCTGCAGCTTTTCAGCGTCTTTGCGGGTATAGGGCGCCATTTCGGTGGCTCTACCCGGATAACTTTTTCTCAGGGGATGGCCTTCCCAGTCCGGCGGCATGATGATCCTGCGCAGGTTTGGATGGCCGGCAAAGTGAATCCCCATCAGGTCAAAGACTTCCCGCTCATACCAGTTGGCCGATGGCCAGATGTCGACAATGCTGGTGATGCTGGGGGATTTGCCATTTAAAGGGACCTTCAACCGTAAGCGGCTGGCAGCGTCATAGGACAGCAGGTGGTAAACCATCGTAAAATCCGGATAATTCTCCGGATGCCGGCGGGCAGATTCGTCAATGGCCGTCAGATCGTCCAGACGCTGATATTTGGGTGTGGCCTCGTGCTTCAGATAACGCAGCACATCCGTCAGCCGGTCATCGGTGACCTCCAGGGTGAGCATGTCTGAGGTCGAATCCGCCGGTTTGAGGGCATCGCCGAATCGAGCAATCAATGCCCGGGATAGGTTCTGATCGGATGAACTGAGCTCAATCTGCCGCGGCGGCGGCGTCCACATCAGATCCGAGCGACTACCCCGAAACTCAGAAGGGGTCACCGACGTGCCCCGGATGGCCGTGCCCTGCATTCCGGGTCCCCGGGGATCGCGCGATTTGGTTTGGCCGTCTACCCGCAGTGGTGTGACGCTTCCCTGGGTGCCTCCTTTTAAATGAAATATGGGACGGGCGGGGTTTTCGGTTTCAATTTTTTTCTGAAGCTCAACAATGCCCTGCAATACGGCCTCCGGCCGCGGCGGGCATCCGGGGATGTATACATCCACCGGAAGGATCTGGTCGATGCCCTGCACAACACTGTAAACATCGTACATACCGCCGCAATTGGCACATGAGCCCATGGAAATCACCCATTTGGGTTCAGCCATCTGTTCGTAAAGACGCAGAACGACCGGTGCAATCTTTTTAAAAACCGTACCGGAAACAACCAGCAGGTCGGCCTGTCGCGGAGAAGGGCGCAATACTTCGGCTCCGAAACGAGCCAGGTCGTAACGCGCCGTTAGGGCGGTTGCCTTTTCAACAAAACAACACGAGAGCCCGAAGAACATGGGCCACAGGCTGTACTTGCGTGCCCAGTTAATCAGAGCATCGGTGCCGCTTAGCAAGCGGTTGTTTAATCCTTTTGGGTTAGCGGACCCCAATCGAGTCCCCCCTTTCGCCATATGTAAAACAGGCCCAGTAGCAACAGGACAATAAAAAATGAAATCTGCAGCCAGCCGGTCCAGCCGAGTTGGCCATGTGCGATGGCCCAGGCAAAAATAAAAGCGCCTTCAACGTCAAATATCAGAAAAAAGATAGCGACCAGATAAAAAGGGACAGGATAGTGCAGGCGGGCGTCTCCGGTAGGAATGATACCGCTTTCATAAGGTCTCAATTTTTCTACTGTTTTTTTCTTTTCCCCGAGCCAGACAGCAATAATCAGTTGGGATGCAATGAACAGGAAGATCAGAACCACATAGACTGCCAGGCTAAAAATGCCGGGTTCCCAGGGTGAAAGCGCGCCGGAGGTCATTATCGATTCCATAGGTTCACCGCTGTTGCTGTAATCTGCGGATTAGGGACGAGCCAAACTAATCAGAGAATCTGTAACAAATTGGATGCTTGTTGCCGGTACAACTGCAATGTATTGAAAATATTAGCTTAAATTAACGATGAATTCGCAGGTAGTAGCTGACGAAATTTTTTATATAGATTAGAGCCCGTCAAATTGCAAGGCAAATCATCGTTCCATTTGATACGGTCATGGGAGTTCCAAAGCGACCCCATAAGGTCGCTTCTTTGGCGATCAACCGATGATCCACCGGGCCGCTTCATATAAATCTGCTGCCAGGTAATCGGCAGCCAGATTCATAGCCGTCAGGCGTGATGCGGCTTGGCGATAGTTTCCGGTCTTCACCAGGATTGAATGACCGCACCCCGCGTTATGGGCACACGTGATATCCCGGGCGCTGTCTCCGACCATTACGCTGCCTGCCAGGTCAATCTGATATTTTTTTTGAGCCTGGACGATTAAGCCGGGCAAGGGTTTACGGCAATCGCAGCCGTCTTCGGGCATATGCGGACAAAAAAAGATATCGCTTATTTTGCCCCCCCCGGACCTGACAGCCGCCTTTAATTTCGTATGAATATGTTCGAGTTCCGCAGCGGAAATCAGCTTGCGTGGAATGGCCGACTGGTTCGTGATCACAATAATTGTAAACCCGGCAGCCTTCAGATCGCGCATCGCTTCGATACTGCGCGGCAAAAAAATGAATTCCGACCAGTTTTTGATGTAATCAGCAGAGTCCTGATTGATCGTTCCATCCCGATCGAGAAAAACGACTTTTTTTAGCAAAGTAATGGGCTCCACAAATGCGTTTCGCCAGAGGTGGTTTCAAAACCCGCAATCCAGCAGAAAAGGGGTATGGAAACAGCTTATTCGGCAACCAGAATGGGATCGGCGAATCCATCCTGTATGAGAATTTTTTCCTGCGCCACGGCCTCTTCCAAGGTGGTAAACCTTCCGACCCTGACCCGATAAAAAATTTGATCGCCGCGATCATAAACTGTTATATGCGCATTTTTATAGCGCTGTGCCAGCTGACGCTTTTGTCTTTCAGCATTTTCACGACTCAAAAAGGCGCCGACCTGAAAGGTAAACTTGCCGGTGGTGTAATCACCCGGCGTGTAGGTCGAAGCTGTGTTACCGGAAGATGCTGTCCGTTTACCCAGTGCAACCACTTCAACCCGGGCCGTCCCCGGACCGACAATTCCGATTTCTTTGGCAGCCGAATAGGATAAATCAATTATTCTGCCGCGTACAAATGGACCACGATCGTTGATTCGAACCAAGGTGCTGCGCTTATTTTCAAGGTTATAAACACGCACGTAAGTGCCAAGCGGCAATGTTTTATGCGCCGCGGTCATTGCATACATGTTATAAATCTCACCGTTGGATGTTTTTTTGCCATGAAAATCGCGCCCGTACCAGGAGGCCAGGCCGCGCTGGCGAAAGCCATCGGAATGGGGCAATGGCTGATACCACTTGCCGAGGACTTTATAGGGTTTCGGATGGCCGGGCTTGCTGGGCGGCGGCGGTTGAGATGATGATGGAGAGTTGCTCGCACAACCGTAAATCCAGACAGCAAAGCAGGCACACACCAGAATTAAACAAGATGTATTTAAGCGAATGCGTTGACGTAGGATTCCGCGCATAACCATCGATTCTTTCGCCGCTTGAGCCCGTCGATACAACCGGGAGCAGGACGCGTTCAGATGAAGGAGCCGTTACCGATTATTATTTCTGTCCCATGTTAACGTTTTCGCTTTTGGGGCTGACTTTTGCGGGTTGGCCGTTTCCGGCCATTCAGGGCCAGTTCCAGGACGTCTTTCATTTTATCGACAAAATGAAAGCGGATTTCCTTTTTGACCTTTGCCGGGACATCCTCAAGATCCTTTTGGTTCCACTCCGGCAGGATGATCTCCTTGATTCCGGCCCTATGAGCGGCCAGAACTTTTTCTTTGATGCCGCCAACCGGCAACACCTGGCCCCTGAGTGTAATTTCACCGGTCATTGCCAGATCTTTGTGAATCGTCTTGCCGGTGAGCAGCGAAGTTAATGCGGTTAGCATGGTGACGCCAGCCGAGGGGCCGTCTTTGGGTATGGCGCCGGCCGGCACATGAATATGCAAATCATGGGCATCAAAAAAATCTTCATCGACATTTAATTTTTGGGCGTTTGACCGAATAAAGCTCAAAGCCGCTGTGGCCGATTCTTTCATCACATCTCCCAGCTGTCCGGTAAGCGTTAGCCCCTTTTTGCCTTTCATGGCGGTGGCTTCAATGAAAAGAAGCTCACCACCGGTGGGTGTCCAGGCAAGGCCGGTGGCCACTCCCGGTGTCGACACCCTGGACTTGGTTTCAGAGGTAAACCGGATTGGTCCCAGGTATTCGTGAATATCGTCTATGTTGATGGTTACGGATTTGGCCTTGCCGGTGGCGATTTTGCTGGCCACGCCGCGGCAAACATTGGCGATTTCCCGTTCCAGGTTGCGAAGTCCGGCTTCACGGGTGTGACCGGTAATGATTTGTTTTAGCGCGCCCTGGCTAAATTTAATCTGCTTGGCATTTAAGCCGTGTTCATCCCGCTGGCGCGGAATGAGGTAGCGCTTGGCAATTTTGAGCTTTTCATCCAGCGTGTACCCATGCAGCATCAAAACTTCCATACGATCCCGCAAAGCCGGCGGTATGGTATCTAAAATATTGGCGGTTGTAATGAACATCACCTTGGAAAGATCAAAAGGGACATCCAGATAATGATCGGAAAAAGAAAAGTTTTGTTCGGGATCGAGCACTTCCAAAAGGGCTGAAGAGGGGTCTCCGCGAAAATCGCTGCCGACCTTATCGATTTCATCGAGCATAAAAACCGGATTGTTGGATTCAGCCCGCCGCAGGCCCTGGATGATTCTGCCTGGAAGCGCACCGACATAGGTCCGCCGGTGTCCGCGAATTTCGGCTTCGTCCCTGACGCCGCCCAGAGAAATGCGATGGAACTTACGACCCAGTGCCCGTGCAATCGATTGTCCCAGCGACGTTTTACCGGTGCCCGGAGGTCCCGCAAAGCATAAAATCGGCCCTTTTGACTCGGGCTTTAACTTACGGACGGCCAGATATTCAATAATGCGCTTTTTGGGTTTTTCCAGCCCATAATGATCTTCATCCAGGATCTTTTGGGCCTTTGTGATATCAACGCTATCCGGCGTGCTGTCGTGCCATGGC
>JASFGH010000100.1:0-9975 GCA_050123865.1 Desulfobacterales bacterium
TCCGGTGGTCTTTATCGCCGGTTGTGAAGACGATTTGATTCCCTTAAACCACCAGGGCAGCAGACAGGCCGATCCGGCCGAAGAACGCCGGCTGTTTTACGTGGCCATGACCCGGGCCATGCAGCAATTATATCTGACCCGCGCCCAAAAACGCAGTATATATGGAAAACTTATGGCACGCCGGCCCTCTCCATTTCTGGCCGATATTAAAAACCGCATCAAAAAAGAAGAAACCCCTCAGAAGAAATCCCCAAAAAAGAAAAAGAAGCAGCAAAAACAGTTAAAGCTGTTTTAGCCGGCATAGCGTCATTGCGCCTTATCCGAGCTATCCAACTTTTTGATTACCCTATGCACCATGCTCTTTGCCTCTGTTAAAAACTGCGCCCCGTACCCTATGTTCCGGGACCCCTGCCCTGGCTATATGAAACTGATTTTTCACTCAAGCTTTATTGAATTTTTGTCGATATTTTAGATGGAAAGTTGACCGGGCGGGCGTACATTTTAGACCTTGGGCCTGCTATTTTTAACCCCCACAAAACAGTGGGGTTTTATTATATAAGCAATTAAAATAATTATATATAATTAACAATCACTTGAGTTTCAGAAAAAAGTATTGTAAAATTTATCACAGATACAGTGAGCGTGCGCCAAGGGGGGCTGTCGTTAAATCAGGGCGCCAAATAGATTCGAACGGGTTCTTGAGGTTTTATGGGCGGACGGAGAATTCATATTTACCTTATCGGGGTCTGGGTCACCCTGCTGCTTTTCATTACGCCGGCATCATCAGTCCATGCGGATATTTACCGCTACATCGATGAAAACGGGGTGATGCATTTTACCAACACCCCGACCTCAAATGCCCAAGAATACAAACTTTATCTTAAAGAAAAAACAACCCTTTCCAGGAAGTTCTACGCCACCGACAAATATGATCGGTTCATCTCGGATGCATCAGCACAAACCGGGGTCGACTCGCGCCTGTTAAAAGCCATGATTAAAGCTGAATCGGACTTTAATCCGCGGGCTGTCTCCAAAAAAGGCGCTATGGGTCTTATGCAGATCATGCCCGATAACTTTAAAATGCTGGATCTGCGAAATCCATTTGATCCCCGGCAAAATATCCGGGCTGGCGCTCGCTATTTTCAACAGCTCTACGAGCGTTTTAACGGCAAACTGGCTCTTTCGCTGGCAGCCTACAATGCCGGGCCCACCGCTGTCGACCGCTATAAAAGAATCCCGCCTTATAAGGAAACCGAAGAATATGTTCAACGGGTCCTCAGGTATTATCGAACGTTTAAACAACTTTAATTTATATTCTACCTAAAAATGGTTTCAAATAGATTAGCATATATTATTCGGTTGATCGCTTAAGCCGGTTGAGCTCATTTTAAAATAAAAGAACGGATTTTTGTAACCGGCAAACTGACCAACCGGCAACGGGCTAAACCTGTTTTAGATGCCCCATCCGCCAGAGATTGGAATTGCAGCTGCAGTAATAAAAGAAGCCTCGTCCGAAGCCAGAAAGGCAACGACATGGGCAATTTCTTCGGCTTCGCCCATGCGGCCTAAGGGGGTCTGATCAACAATGGGCTGCTTGTACTTGTCGGCCATGAATTTTTCGATGGTGGGTGTGCGGGTCAGACCCGGCAGGATTGCATTGACGGTGACACCTTCCGGGCCGGCTTCTTTGGCCACCGATTTGGTCAGACCGATCACCCCGGCCTTTGCCGTTGAATAGGCCACTTCAGCTTTGGCACCGGTCAAGGCGTAAATCGAGGAGACATTGATCACCCGACCCCAACCGGCGGTGCACATTGCCGGCAGCAGCTGCTGAATCAGCACAAACGGGACAACCAGATGGATACCAATAACATCTAAAAAGTCGTCACTGCTAATTTTGGCTGTGGTTCCGGGTCGATCATAACCGGCATTGTTTACTAGAATGTCGATACGCCCTTCATGCGTTGCATCTTGGACGGTCTTTTTCAGCGCTTGAACATCCGTCAGATCCTGCGAACGGGAGAAGACCCGCCTGCCCATTGCCTTGATTTTTTTGGCTGTGGCTGAAAGGGCTTTGGAATTCTTGTCCAATAGGACCACATCCGCCCCCTTTAAGGCCAAGACCTCCGCACAGGCCCGACCGATCCCCTGTCCCGCCCCGGTTATCAAGGCGTTATGACCGCTAAGATTCATTATGCCTGTCTCCTTTAATACGTCAAAAGGGGTGTTTTTGATAGATATCGTTTTGATCTAAATTCGGTTAATATGAAATGGGCCACATCCGCGCGTGATATTTTTCCGGCTTTGACGCCTTCAAGTTCGGTCAATGCCCGATAGGTTCCGGAATGCTTTGCCCCAGCCGCACCCATTTTAGGGTTGCCCGTCGGATCAGGTCCTGCCAGAGTGCCTTGGGGTCAAGGGTAAATACACTCTCCGCATCCGCTTGTAAGACATGCCAGTCGCCCCGGGTGCGCTCAAAATCGAGCTGATTGGGCGCCCAGCCGGCATAGCCTGCATACAGGCGAAACTGCTGCTCAGCGCTTTCTTTTTTGATGAGGCCCTCCAGCACCTTCCAGCTTGCGCTCATATAGACATTATCGATTACGGGCGTCGATGCTGCCGGGGTCTGGGTTGATCGAATGAGCATCAGCATCTGATTGACGGCTACCGGCCCGCCGACATAGACTGTATCCTTGCTCTGCTTGAACGCCTTTACGTCGGGAAACACGGTTGACAGCTTTACGTTTGATGGACGATTGATCACTAGGCCCATGGCCCCTTCCGGCCCGTATTCAATCAACAGCACCACTGTCTCGCTAAAATTGGGATCGTTTAGCCGGCGGCTGGCCACCAGAAATTTTCCTTTAGCCAATTTTTCCCGGGTACCCGGTACAGCGGGGCCTTCTTCGGGAATCGCTGCTTCATATAGCTCTTCGTTTGGCCTGCGGCTGTCAGCACCCGCACTAAAGCTCGGGCACAAAAAAGGCCAACCGTTCAATACTAGTAATATTGTCAGCCAGAGGGAAAATGAGCGCGTATGCACGCGCCTGTATGGGAGGGTATCGGTCGTCAGGATCACCACCTTTTTGGTATTTACCCATAAATCATTTCCAGAGTCAAGAATGCAACCCTTAAATGCGTTTGGGCCTGAACGCCTTTGGACCAAATTTCTGCCAGCCGATCATGCGGGTTGCGCTTGCTAAAACCGGTGCCTTTAAACGCTCCCATGGTCTGGCCCCGGCAGTGTAATCGGTAATATGGATTTTCCGCGTCAATGCGACTGCGGAACTTGTGACGAATGATGATGGATGATGGGATGATCTTTGATGGCATTGATGACAAACGTAAATCTTGAAGCAAGTGATTGGATCTTCCCTTCGGATTCATATGAAAAAGTGTAATTTCCACTGACGCATTCAAAGGCTTCACCTGCTCGGTACTCATTTAATGTTTCCGGATGCAGCTGGACCCTGAGCGCCGATTTGGAAGCCAGGTTTTCAAAATACGCTCTGATAGCGTCTTTTGTGGTGGCTTGCTGCGGCGAAAATGTTGGCAGCAAAGTTGCTGAGTCATCATACATCTCAAGCACGCCCTCTAAATCACCGGCGTTGACCCTTTCAATCCAGGTTTGCAAGACGGCATTCATAATACAAAATGGATACCAGAAGCGAAAGCTTTTTACAACTCGGCAAAACGAATTTCCTTAAATAATAATCCAATGGCGCAGACAATACGGCCGGAAAAATCGAGCAGGTTTTTACCCTTCCAGATTTTTTTTGACACCCTGCTGATGAAGAAAATGCTTTGTTGCGATTCCTATGAAATCCAAACGGAACATCATTTATCATCCTGCCATGGCTATTGGCTCGGATATTTTTTTTGCGGAATCAGCCGCAGGCACATCGGATAGCGATAAAATTCTCCCTGATTGGCTTTGACTCCGGCAACGATGACCATAATGAGGCCGAAAAGCGCCAGACCGATGATCAGAAAAAAACCAATAACAATCAGAATTAAAACAGCTGATATCAGCATGTAGATAATAAGCGAGATCTGAAAGTTAAGCGCTTCTTTGGCCTGATCGGCAACGAATTCAGATTCGTTTTTCTTTAATTGCCAGACAACAAAGGGGCCGATAAAATTGCCCAGCGGCACGATCATGGAACAAAACGTGCTGATATGGGCCCACATAGCCCAGTTATTCTCCTGATCTTCACTCAGCGTTGCGTTTTCTGGTGTGCGCGAGTGCTTTTGGCGTTTTACCAGAACCACCAGCCCCATGATCGGACCGGCCAGAAAGCCGATAAAAATCAGCACCCCTCCCCAGATAATGCCTTTGACCATCTTCCATAGTTCAAAACGGCGAACCAGGAGGTTGTCGCTGCCTGGAATTTCGCCATCAACCGTAATCCCGTAGGAGCCGAGAGTGTCCAACTTGACCTGTGCGATGGCTTGTAGAACCGTGCTGCCATTTTCTTCGGTATAAGGGATTTCAACCGGCTGCAGGGCCAATTCTTGTCCAGTTGCCAGATCCAGAAGATAGATGTCAAATTCACGTCCCAGGCGATTATGGGCCATATTATATACGTTATACGCAGCGGTTTGATAAAAAAAGACATAGGTTCCGGGGTTATCGATCTGAATATCGGTCTCACCCGGCACCTTCAAGCGGGTTTCGGTGCTCAAATAGGCGTGCAGGGTGTTGAACATCGTCATGCCGCCGGCAATCATCGGAACCAGGAAAAGCAATACGGCAACGGCATACCAGAATTTGCTGGGGCCTGTGCCGGTTGCCGCCGGCCTCGGATGTACAGCAGGGGCCGGTGATGGTTGAACCGCCGTCCCGTTCTGAGTCGACGGAACGGGAGCGGCCACTTCCATGGAGGTTGTTTGCGCGGGCAGCGGCGGCGGTGCGCTCGTGCCCCCGCCGTCTATCGGACTGATGATGCAATCCGCACCGGCATCTTTGAAAACATTATTAATCTTCAGGGCGCTTTGATGATCGACATTTTTCTTGATCACGATCCGCTTGCCTGAAAACAATTTAAAAATTGTTTTTTCATCTGCTTTTAAAAGCTTTCCCAGATTGGATTTGACTTCTTCCAGTTCCCAACCCGGAATAATGCGCCCGGAAAAGTCGACATTATACAGTGTTCCAGACATAATTGTTTCCTCATTCGTTTTTTATTGGGTGTATTGCGCAAACGGTTCCGTATCGAAACGTTTTTTCGACAACCATTTCACCCGCAGTTTACAAAAATAGGGATAGAAAGCGCCGAAATGGCAAAAAACAACAGCAATGGCGCCGTCAGGCCTAAGTCTGTTTTCGGCTAAATAAAGGTAATGGTTTAGTTTTTTTTAACTTTTTGACCCCTGATGATGTTTTGTTATGATCGCATCTGTTTTCGTATCATTGTGATTATACCGCTCGTCATATTAATGTTCCGAAATAAGGTGATTACCCGGAAATAAGGCTCAGAAAGTATTGGTGGAAACGGGTGTCATGGGTCAATTCAGGATGAAATGCGGTTGCCAAAAGCGTGCCTTCAATTGCTGCCACCGGCGTGCCGTCTGCCAGGTGGGCAAGCATGACGGCCCGGCCCCGGGTTTGAACCAGCTTGGGCGAACGAATAAATACTCCCGGAAACGGAATGGCATCACCTTCTTTCAGGACGCTTACATATAATTCTTCAGGTAAGCGCACCTCGACCGCCTCCACATCAAGCTGCCCCAGCATATGGATGTGTTCGCTAAATGCGCCCTGTAATGCCAGTACACCGATTTTCATGATTCAGTCTATCATTTGCTCCGGCGAAGATCTGCGTAAAACGGGATTGATCCGGTTAGAAAGAAGTTTTACCGTTTCATCTGAACGACTCGGTTTGTGGCCTCTGTGTGTTTGCGGTGAACAAACATCAAACCATCGTTACCACTGATATAAAGTTGAGTGGATTGATTTGAGTTGAGGCTATCGTAGTGGGTGTGCTAAAGAAAAAACAGATACAGATAATCAAAAAAAATGCATAATAGTTTAGTTGTCATCCTTAAAGGCGTTGATGCCCATTTACCCGAAACACATGTTGAACATAGGGCTTAAAAATCGACGGTCTTAGCGGAGAATAAAATGGAACCCACCAAAAAAATTTTTCGGTATCGACATCTGGTCGAGGAGATTGAGCACAAAATTTTAAACGGAACCTATCACCCGGGGGAACGGCTGCCCTCTATCCGCAAGCTGCACAAGCAATCCAACCTGAGTATTTCCACGATCATGCCTACGTGGAACTGGAATCCATGGGGCTTGTTGAAGCCCGGCCCAAATCCGGCTATTGCGTCAACCCTGTTGCCCTCCAAAACTTAAAAATCCCGCCTGAGGATATCATTATCACCAATGGATGTATGGAAGCAGTGGCCCTGGCCAGCATCTTAATTTTTAGAGAGGTGCCTGCGACCAACGATTGCTTTATTGAATATCATCCACGGTATAAGTACCCCATTGCCCGATTTTGACGATGCCGTCTTCTTCCAAACCCTCCCGAATCGATTGAAAAACCGCATCAACGGCTTTGGCGGCGGTCTTCTTGGGAAGATCGCCCAGCTTTTCGGCCACTCTATTGACCAATTCTGTCTTATTCATCTGTATCCCTTCTTGCTGATGTAAAAATGGCTTCAAAATGGCCTATCATGGTCGAGGGCACGGCATGAATCGAATCAAAAGTGGAGCGTACACGGCAGTGCGCGAGCATTTTAAATCGATTTATAACAAAGCCATCGGCCATTAGAGACCGTTTTGAAGCCATTTTTATTTCCAGCCAATGACCTGATACCCTTTATCCCGCAAACACTGCTCAACAAAGCGGCGCTCGATTTCATCGGGGTCGCCTGATTTCCAGGCGCCCCGCATCAACCCGCCGGCGCCGCCACCGGCCGCACCGGCTGCAGCGCCACGACCGGGCCGACCGGTGACAGCCCCGACCGCACCGCCGACCACCGTTCCGGTAACGGCCCCTTTGCCTGTTGAAGCAGCCATATTTTTGCCGGCATCGGTTGCATGGCCATGATCGGCCGCCAGCTGGATACATTCATCAATATCGGCCATGGCCGCAGATGCGCCTGCCGACTTATAGGTTAAATTTGGATAAAGAACCGGACGTTTTTTTGCACAGGCGGCCATCAGGATTATGGTGGCCAACAGGCAGACGATCATTGTTAAATTTTTTTTCATTTTAATAGCGGCGATCAAACCTGCATGCGCGTCAAAGCGAGAACGAGTCCGAGGAAAATGAAAAAAGCGACCTGTGCTATTCAAATGTCAGGGTATCGGCTATTTTTTCCAGTTGACTGAGGCCGGATTCGTCCTGATAGGTCAGCGCCATCATTAAGGCATATCCCTTCATAATGGTGGCATACTGTCGCTGCCGAATGACAACGCCCGGTCCCATGGTGATCTTGGTTTCCAAGATGTCAAATGTTACCCCATCAATGGTCTTTTCATAGATCTCTTTCGGATAAGAGACTTTCATACGGCTGAGTTTCATTAATTTTTTCGCATGATAATGGTAATCGCTGCCTCTTTTGATGCCGGGTGCATGCGTAACTTTTTCGGCAACCAACATAATTCCCGGATTGGTGGTAACCGCCGCCCCGGGTTGATGTTCATAAGCGGTTAGCAAGTTGATGCTTTGGAGATCTGCTGCTTTGATGGCGGCCTTTAAACTTTTATTCTCCCCGGCGACAATTTCACCGCCCCGTTTCATTATTTCCAGACGGGATTCCAGATCCAGAACGTGCCAGGAATCCGGGATGCTGAGCATCAGGTCAAAAAAGGTATTTGTGTAGTTGCCGGCCTCAAACTTTCCGAAATCAATCGCCTTTTTATCACTGCAACCGATCATCAAAACGCTGGAAACCAACCATGCGACCAGCATCATGTGTCGCGCAAATTTCATTTTTTCAGTGGTCCTTACCAATTTCAGTCAATTCCGTATCGACACCGGGTAAACGCATTGAATACACAATATACAATATATCGGAAAACCCTGTCCACTGCAATTTTTTCTACTCAAAATTTTCTTAGTTTAATTTAAATAATTGTCAAAAAGTGTTATGACATGTAGCAGGTAAAGCCGAGACGATTTATAGGAGGTCACCATGGAAGTTTTAAACTGGCAGGACTGCGAAGATGTTCAGATAGAAAAATTTCCCTATCGGGGTCGGCAACTCGATGTCAAAGGCATTAGCATACGCTGGCTTTCAAAGCACGGTGATGACGGCACCGGTTATCCTGATTACGGTCTGCGGTTTTTTACCGCTCAACCCGGCGGTGAGATCCCCATCCATAATCATTTTTATCACCAGACCATGTACATCCTCAGCGGCCGCTTCGAATGTTACCAGTATGATCCTCAGACGGATGAAGTTGTCAAAAAATCGGTGTGCGGTGCCGGCGATGTGATTTATGTACCCAGCCTGGAGCCCCATGGCATGAAAAACATCAGCGATAAACAGACTGCCACCTTTCTGTGTTGCATCTGCAATGTTTATGACAAAGAGGATGTTTAGCGGCAAGGCCTCCCTGCAAATGGCAACATTCAGCCGCCCTTATCTGCATGTTGCGCTTCGTATTCGGCAAGCCTCAAAAAACAACCAATCGCCTGTGCCCAAAAGCACGGCGGCCGCTAATGGTCTGCCGGCAATAATTCGAAATTTCTTATTTTATTAAACAGCAACTGGGTTTCGAGCGGTTTTACCAGAAAATCATCACAGCCATCCCTGAGACAGGCCAGTACCATTTCTTTTTCCGACACGCCGCTGATCATGATGATTTTGACCTTCAGTTTTTCCGGAATGTGCTTCTCTTTTTCAAGCTCCCTGATTCTGCTTAAAACCTGACTCCCGTTCATTTCGGGCATGAGAATATCCAGCAAAATCAGGTCGAAGGGTCGCCAATCCTGCCAGGCCTCAACAAATGCGGTAATGGCCTTTTTGCCGCTGTCAGCTGTTTCGCATTCGCCTATTTTTGAGACCATTGCTTTTAACAATTGACGGGTGGGTTTGTCGTCATCAATAACCAAGACTTTCATATGGACCCCCAAATTTTTTCATCAAAGCGGTGATACAACTAAAGTATCGGTAATTTATAGAAAAACTTGAGGAAGAGAAATCCTCTGGGAATGGAAAATCAACAAGTTTTGCATCTTGGGCTGTGATGATGATCTGAGTTGTGCCGGAAGGCCGCAGCGGGAATTGAAAATGGCGGCCGTCCCCTTCAGGATCAGGTGAAATATTGTAAAACAATGCCCGTTCGGCTGGGCAAATAAAGGCTTAAAAAATCGGTTTTTACCCGGTTGCCTTTTTCCGGCAGGATCAAATGCTCCTGCCCGATTTCCAGACGGCCGTGGCCGCCGTAGCGCTGATCGTCGCTGGAAAAGAGCATACGGTAGGAACCCGGCGGGGCTTCAATGCGATAGTCCGGATAGGACTGTTGCGGGTGAAAATTAAAAGCAAACAACAGATCGGCCCGCTTGAATACAATAATCTTGTTGTCATCGTATTCGTACAGCAAACTCAGGTCGTTACTTTCCAGCAGATGGTGGGATGTGGCCATCTTGATCATATCGCGGTCAAAGCAGGCCAGAAATTGGTACTTTAAATTCGGATCGTCGACCAGGTGCCATTGACGGCGGGCGTAATGATACGACCAGTTGTTGCCTTCCCGGGGAAAATCAATCCATTCCGGATGCCCGAATTCGTTCCCCATGAAATTTAAATAACCGTTGCCGGCAGTTGTCAGGGTGATCAGTCGGATCATTTTTTGCAGCGCCAGGCCGCGGTCGACTTTTAAATTTTCAAAATCCACGTGCATGTGGTCGTACATATCAGCGCCGATCAAACGGAAAATGATGGATTGATCCCCCACCATGGCCTGGTCGTGGGATTCGGCATAGCTGATGGTTTTTTCATCGCTGCGCCGAT
>JASFGH010000101.1:0-9974 GCA_050123865.1 Desulfobacterales bacterium
TAGACCGCTCGGTGGTTCCACCTTATGTGCATCATTTTGTCAGGGAAAACAAGCGCCATATCGACGAGCTACACATGCCGCGCTTTTAAGATGCTCTCCTTTCAGAAAATGGGCAATCAGAAATGATAGCTGCAACCTGTCACCCATTTGTCCTGTGAAATCCCCCACCCAAACAGGCAAATCAACCTCTGGATAATATCCGACTAAAACTGCCTCAATAATGGCCGGTAGGTAATTGTATTTATTGATGGATCCTACTCATCACGGATCATGAGCTTGATCTCATCGGAATTGGCTTTCAGCTCCGGTGCGTACATTGCATAGGCTCTGGTGGGCAATGCGCTGAATTTTCCCGGAATTTCCGCCCGCAGCCGATAGCTGACACTGTGTTTGCCGCGTGCCAGGCGGCGCACGAAAAAGGCGACCTTCTGATCGCGAAATTCCACATAGGCCCCCATTTCATTGCCGGTGTAGCCACTGCGCACTTCAAATGGTTCAAAGCCGGCAGCCTTCATATCCTCAAAGACCAGGTATTCATAATCATTTTTACTGTTAATGATCAGCTCGACTTCAATCAGCTGCCCGCTTTTTAGGGTCGCCCCATTGTCTAGCAGCTGGCGCTCGTATTTTTCCACCCGGCGATCGACAACTTGCCCGCGCGCGCCAGCATCTTTCATTTTTTTGTCGCTTTCTGTTAAGCGGTAGATCCGGCGTTGAACCTTGATCTCCAGACCTTCTCGGGTGATAAAGTCTTCGAGGGAAAAATAATCCAGATAGGCATTAAAATAGAGCGGACCCCGGCCGGATTTTTTTAGCGTTATGGTCTGGGTGCCGCCGCTAATCTGTTTGCCTTCTAGAACCCATTTATTATCGAAGGTAAACAGGTTCTGGGCATTAATGCGAACGGTTTTTACTTTTCGGCCGTTGAACTGAATGTCCAGGGTGATATCCGGCGCGGCCTCACCGCTGGCGGCCAGGTAATCGGCAAAGGCCTCCACTACCACCGCCGTATCCCGGGTGCTGTTCCAGTAAGTGGCGTGCTTGCGATTGTTTAGCAGATATTTAACCAGTCCGGGCGCCTTTTTACCGGCCGGCTCTGTGCGCGCCAAGAGCTTTAGGTAATAGGCATGGGCTTCGGTTTCGGAGCCATACCAATACCACCAATACTGGCTGTTGGGCAGGTTCAGATAGGCGGTCTGGTTTTCATCGTCGACGACCAGAAACTGTTCGATATTTTTAATAATCATGGCCAGCTTCTCATTGTCTTCGACCTTGACCAGTGCCAGGCCGAACATAGCCTTGGCATAGACCGCCAGCCGGTTGCGGTCCCGATACAGATAGACGCGCATTGTTTTATTTTCGGCTGCCGCATCGGTCAATACCATATAGACCAGGGCATCCAGATTGTCGGCCCGGGATTTTCCCTTCTTTCGGTTGCGGTCCCAGAGGCGCAGCCGCTTTATTTCTTTGGCTTGATAATGTTTGAGCCACTGGATGCCCCGGGTGATCACATGCTCGGGGAGGGTCACCCCGTTTTGCCGGGCAATCTGCAATCCATGAACCACCAGGGCTGTGGTATGCGGATAGGACTGCTCACCATAACCGCTAAACCAGCCCCAGCCGCCGTCGGACAGCTGCATGGCCACCAAGCGGCGGATGCCGGCAGTCACCATGGATGCGACTTCATCTTCATCAAATACCGGGTTATGATCATAGCGCTGCCATTGGGCGGCCCGCCGGGTGTCATCACCGATTTCCTGGGCGTTTAAATTGGTACGCTTGCTTTGTACGTCGGCCAGACCAACACCCATGCGTTTTAAGGTTTGCTGGGTGATCACGGTGGGCAAAAATCGATTTAAGGTTTGTTCAGTGCAGCCGTAAGGATAGCTGACCAGATACGGCAGGGCATCCAGCATGGCGCCGGCCAGCGTCGGAGAATAGCGCAACTCCAGGCGGGATTGATCCACGCGCCGGGCGGCGGGCACCTGAAACTGGATCCGGGCCCGGGTCTGGTCGGCGCGGATGACACCGCTTTTGGGTACCTGTTTGGCCAGGCCGTGCACATAAACCGGAAAGCGCATCTGCATGGCATCGGATTCTTCATCGGTCAGCGCCAGCATGCGCACCGCCGCCTCACCCTCCTTGATGACTTTAACGCGCCAGTCCACCCGCTGCTCCCCATCGGCTTCAACAGATACGGAGTGGGTTTGTTTCTGGCCTTTTATCAGTGCCAGGCAGCCGCCGTCTAGCTCGAGAGTGACTTTAGCGGATTTGCGGCTCTTTAAATAATTGTGGACGTTGGCCGACAGCACGACCTCATCGGTTTCCACAAAAAACCGGGGGGCTTGCAGACGTACGATCAGATCCTTGCGGGTTACCAGCGCAGCATCTCCCTGGCCGACCCGGGTGCCGTGTCCCATTGCCCAGACCCTGGCCTGCCAGCCGGTCAAATTTTCGGGCATTTTAAATGTGACTTCGGCCATACCCTGTGCGTTTGTGGTGATGTTGGCCGACCAGAAGGCGGTATCGGCAAATTTACTGCGCACCGCCGGCTGGACCAGATCGCCGTCGGCCGACGCCTCCTTGTCGGCCAGGCGGTCGGTTTCGTCGGCTTTTTCCTCAAACGCAGCTTCGGCTGGCGCAGGAGCCCTGGCCGCCCCGGCTTCAAGTGCTACCTGTGAACGGGCCTTTTTTAGCTTGACGGGCGAATCTTTTCCGGCCGTATCGGTTCGGATAAGATTGCCAAATACCCCGATGGGCTTCATCGGCGTTTCATTTTTTTTAAGCAGGTTGGCAAACCAGCGTGCCAGATTGGACTCCTGGTAGGATTGATGGTGCCGGCGCCATTTCCAGAAAAAGGAGCGAATTTCCGGCACGTTGGAGCCGCCGGAAATATATTCGACTGCCCGATCATAAACGCTGATGACCGCCGAGCCCTGAAAAGGCTCCCCATCAAAATCGGTTAGCTGAACGCTGAGTGTGGCTGTCTGCCCCGGGCGATAGTCTTTTCGGGCAGGCGTGACGCTTACATTGAGCACCCGTTTTTCAGGCGGCACCGCAATTTCACGCACCTCCGTGTGCACCCTGCCGTCATAAACCGTGAATGCCTCCACAAAAAAATTGGGCATGTCCTTTTTAGATATGTCAATCATCTCGCGGGCGCTTTTGCCGCGCAGCATGATGACTTTGGGCGGCAAATAGATGCCGTTTGCCGGGCGCACGAAAAGCACCACTGTTGCACCCGCGCGGTCGGTGTTGATCTGCAGCTGCACCGTCTCCCCGGGCGCATATTCGGCCTTATCGGCAATCAATTCGATCTTGGCAAAACGATAGCCGGCACCGTCATCCCCCTGGCCGCGGACGGTAAAAATATAGCCGCCTTCAATGGCATGCCCTTTGGCATCCGTAACGGTATACGACAGGCGGTATTGACCGGAACGGGATGCCTGGATCTTCAGGGCGGCATGGCCTTGGTCGTCGGGGTTCAAGTCCCAGCTGGCCACTTCACTTTCCTCGGGCTGGTTGTTCCGATAAGTAATGCGCAACAGTTTAAGCCGGCCCCGGCCGGCAACCGGGTCTTGGCTGAGGGTCTGGGCCTTGAAGCTAGCGGTGATCGTATCGCCGACCCGGTAATGGCCGCGATCCAACCAGGCGTAGACTTTAAACGGTTTGCGGGCCACCAGCACCTGACCCTGGCCGACAATTGTTCGCCGTGACTGATCCCTTACCTCGGCTTTGATCGTATAGCGATGATCGCTATCGCCGTGGATCAGTTTGGTCAGTGCGGTATCGATGGGAATCTTGACGGTGCCATCCCGGCCGATATTCACTTCTCCGTCAGCCACGATTTCCGGCGGCTGTGTCGGCCCTTGCGGCCACCAGCTCCAGATCGGCTTGAGGCAACCCCAGTCCTGCCAGCCCGGGTACCAGGGATAATCATAGGCATACCACCAGTAACCCGGTCCGTAAAACCAGTCCCAGTAAAGGCGCGGGTACCAGCGGCTGTCATGTTCGGTGCGCAACACCTTGTATTGAACCCGGGCCTCGGTGACCGGTGAGCCGAAATAATAGACGGCTTTAATCGTAGCGCTAATTTTTTCACCGAGCATGACCGGCCCGGCGGGCGCTTCGATGCTGACCTCGAATTCGGGTTTTTTGAATTCTTCCACCCGAAAGGTCTGGCCACCGTAAACGCTGCTGCGGCCATGAGAGATACGGTATACGCCCAGTGGTGCCTCTGCCGGGATGTTAAACTTGCCCGTGATACCGCCATAGGCATCGGCCGTCAGGCGTTGCGAATAGATTTGCTCGTTTTTAGGATTGTGGATCCGAACGGTAAACGGCAGACCGGCAAAGGCAGACGTATCGTCTTTATCATAGCGGGCGTATCGCACCCAGGCCTTAAATTTGACTGCCTGGCCCGGCCGGTAAACCGGGCGGTCGGTCATGATCAGGGTTTTGGTCTGGTTGTATTCGCGATCATAGTAATTTGGATACCAGACGTTGGAAAAACCCAAAAAGGCCAGGCGGCCGGAGCGGGTGGTTGCGGTTGCCAGCCAGGACATATTTTGAGCCATCTGAGACGGCTCGACAATTACCAGGCCGTTTGGGTCGGTTTCTTTGTTTAATTCCCGGTGAAGGATGCGGTAACGATTGGTACCTTTAATGGAGCGCGTGCGGTAGCCAAAAAATTCGAGGTTGACGCCAGCCAGTGCTTCGCCGCTGACCGCATCAGCCACATAATACAGCATTTGGCGTTTAAGCGGTTTTTTAACAATAACCGTATCGGCCACCCAGATGATGATGCGGGCGATGTTGCCGTCCTGCATTCTGGCCGTGACCAGGTACGCACCGGCTGGTTTGAGGGCGTCGGGGAATTGAACCGTGACGTGCCGATCCCAGTGTCGCTCGTCGGGATCCAGATTCAGCTGCCAGCTGGCCACCTGCTTGCCGACATACTGGGTCTGGTTTTCATTCACGATGCGCCATCCGATATTGTTCAGATTGATGCGTTGCCAGTCCAGCCGCCGGTTTTCAGTGCGGATATACGCTTTTACATCTTCGAGCAGCCGCTTGACCCGGATGCGGTGGGCGCTGAACGCCACACGACGGCCGTTGCGAAAGCGATATTCAACCTGGGGTGTTGCGCCAGCCGGTTGCATGCCACCGGACTCAAATACACCCCAGTTTGTTATGATCTGATCGATTCGCTTTTGGGCAGCAGTATGATTCGATTTTTTATACAGCTGCCAGTATTGGACGGCGCGGTCATACTGTCGCCGGTTTTCGTAGATCTGAGCCAGCGCCCGGTTGGCGTTTGCGGCCTGATCGTTGTTGCTTTCAAGGATTTTATTAAACACATGAATAAAATTAAATTCAGGGGGCAGTTCAAAGCGCCGTACCCCCACCGCCAGCCTGGCAATGGTTTCATCATCGCTCAAGGTATGCACTGCATAGGCGCCGCTTTTATCTTTTTTGAGCGCTGCTTTGTCTAAAGGACGCCCGCGGCCGACAAGTATGCCGTAATCCGCCAGCGTCTGAACACCAAACTGCTGATGCAAAAAGGTGGCCCAGGTATATTCGACACCGTCCTCCAGCGCTGGATGAAGGGTTACGGCCCTGGCCAGCAGCCAGCGCCAGCGTTCACCGTCTGAAGCTGCGGCATCATAGTCTTTTGGAATGCGATGATAAACCGGCCGGCCCAGTGCATTAACCGGCGCATACCGGGTGCGGCTGCCATACGCATGGCCGTATCCGGGCTCGTAGTCCGGCAGGCGGGTAAGATCGGTCAGATACTGAAGGCGCCAGGCCTGGGCAGTTCCGCGATGCTGCTGCACGGTACGGGCAAACTCAAGGTAAAACTGGGCCACTTCAGCTTTTTGCCGATCCGCTTCGGCCGGGGCCATGGCCTGTTGTAGAAGCTGCAATGCGCGCACCCGATCACGGGCAACGGCATTGACATATTTTCCGCCCCCCCGGTGGTGACCGCGTTTAAATTCTCCGGCGATCATATAGCCCCAATGGGTGTTTTGGCTGTAGCTGCGGGCGGCAGCAAGCAAAAGCCGCCAGTTGGCGTCATGTTGCTCAATAACCGCTTCGCGGAAATCGTCCAGCTCATCCAATCGGCCTAGCTGACGAAAGCACTGCCAGGCCTGCGTAAAATCCGGGCCCACCATTTTAGGTTCGGCCCCGGGATCCATGCTCAGCTGGCGATACAGCTCAAAGGCATCCTGCCAGTTGCCGTCGGTATAGGCCTTTTGTGCCTGACTGCGAATTTCACTTTGGGATGTGTTTTCGGCCGCGAGAGGTGCGGCGATCAGAAAAAACAGCGCCATGTAAAAAATGATATGCGTCGGTTTCATGAAAAGAGCTCCCGTCGGATTCGATGTCTGCTGCTGGTTGGTTTTCATTCTCATGTTAAAATTCTATAAACCTCTGCTGCGACAGTCAATATGGCGGGGTATGTTTTACACAACTTTTACCTAAGCCGAGCGTTTCAAATGTTGTTTTTGAGGAAGGTGATCAATTCCTGCATCTTGACGCCAATAACCGGCCAGAGCTGCCAGGTCAGAAAGCCAAGGGACACCACAAGCAAGATGATGACCAGTATCATGGTTAAGCGACGGACGCCGTTTTTGGAGGACTTTTCATAGATGGGCGGTGGGGTTTCTTCATCCATAAAAGATGAATCTGATTCAAAAGAGAAAACCGGCGTCTTCGGGACAGGGACTGACTGTTCGGCAGTCGGTTTTTCGGTTACATGGAGGATGAACTCTGCAGTTGCCCCGCAATTTTGGAACGCTTCGATGAACATAAGCGCTTTTTCAGCTTCTATATCATTGCTGAGCACATAAGGCGTGTTTCGAACCTTTTTGGTTAACTCAATAGCGGACGCCGTTTTGGCAAATTTTAACAGCAACCGAACGACCTTTTCTTCGACTTCGCCGGCCGGCACTGCTTTAAGAATCAGCCTTCCGCGTTGTGTGTTATCCATTTCAAAACGCCTTTCTTACCGTTGCGGTTCTGATATCCCGAAAACGAACGCCTCGCTGGTGAAGGCTAGACCTCATCCGGATGAATCACCCATTTTGACGGCTGATTTACCATGGATTACACGTATTATAGCTTTATTTCTTAAAAGAAGTCAAACTCTTACACGAGAAAACGACGGCTGAAAAAATTCAACCGTCGCCTGTTTGGAGTTGATTTCAGGTAGGGCTTCAGGTTCGCAGTCGTAGCAACAGCCTAAAAGCGCTTGCTCCACAGGCCCCTGTTGTTGCGATCGCGCCTCAGAGACTAAATCTTTTCGTTGGCTATGTTATCGGATTCATCAATGGCAGGCTCACCGGTAAGCACCTCCGGGTTTTGCACCCCGAAATATTTAAACAGGGTCGATGCAATTGCAAAGGGTTCGCACTGGTAGCTGTCGTCGGTCGGCGAGGTAAATTGTCGGTTTTGAAAAGCCGTTCCGATGCGCTGGGTTTTTCCGACCAGCTTTCCCAGGGCGCGGCCAGGAATGTCAGCACCGCCAAGGCTGTACAGGTTCTGGTTATTGCCGTGGTCCCACCCGTTGGAGTCATTCACGTTGACATTTCTGCCAAAATCGCCAAACACATTAATGCAGATGTTGTTGTCATTGTTGACCTTCGTCAAGGTCAGATGCCGGGAAGCCACCTGCAGGGCTTCCATTAACTGCTGTATGCGGCCCGGATAGCGGGTTAAAGAATCAGAATGGTCATCCCAGCCGCCCAGACCGCCGCTGCCGAGGCTGATAAAAAGTGACTCCGGGTTTTTAATGGCCAGACTGACGGCGGCAAGTAAACGGTTTCCAAAATTCGTGTTCGGATATTGAATTTTTTGTCCGGTGTCCGGATCAATGGGTAGATCCTCAATAATTTTTTCACTGTTAAAGCTACTTTCAATAAAATCTGCCAGCTCGCTGCGTTTGATGAAGGCATCATTGACCTTCTCAAATTGTGGAAATAAATTTGAATTGGTCTGGGCCAGATCCTCTAATTTCTGATCATTGGCCGCGTTCAGAAAGTTATTTTCAGAGCGCGCATAGGGGTTGTTGAAATTGGCATCCAGCGCCAGGGGCCGCAAGGCCAGCGCAATATCCAGATCGCCCGGGCTAAATACCCTGGAATCGCCCTCAAAGGTTACAAAGGGCAGCAGCAGTTCATCTACCGCTTTGCCAAACGGATTGAACTTTTCCAGGACGGCCGCCAGGGTTGTGGCAATGCCGGGGCTGGACAGGTCCAGATTGCCCACCAGGTTCTGCGATATGCTGCGGCCATGGGCTTTGGAGTCATCCTTGATGCGGTTGATGGTGCGATACAGCGACATTTCCCCGTTGGCCAGCAATTGCTCCATGATATCACCACCGGCGTTGCCCCAAAAATTATTAGCGGTAATATCGTTGTTGGCATTATCTGGATCCAGGCTGGCCGGATAGGGATTTTGAGAATTGGCGGCAATTTCCGCGATGTTTGTTAAATTACCGGCCAGCTCCGAAGGCCCACCGTATAGAAAAATATGGATAATCTGCGGCATCATTGCCGGAGCGACATAATTGAGCGTATCCGGCAGGGCTGCCTGAACTTCATTTTTCCAGACCATCGGCGGCATAGTCAAAGAAAGGCCCCCGATTCCGGCTACTTTTAGAAACTGTCTCCTCGTCATCATTATTGCACCTCCTTTTCAAACGGCCGGGTGTGGTATAATTCCGATAGCCGGGATAAATAATCCAGGACAATCATAGCCTGTTGCATTTTGCGGTCATCACGGTTAAAACCCTGGTCTGCGATAATGGTATTGAGCTCAGCCAATTCCTGTTCACTGGCATTGCGCGACAAAACCGATAAAAATAAGTAGTCGATAAAGTCGTCCTGCATCAGATCCACCGCGATGAACGATTCCTGCCAGCCGCCGTCTCTGTTATTATCGGGGTTGCTTTTACGATCGACCAAAAGCCTTTCACGAACCGCCTGATGATAAAAGGCAAAACTCAACGTGTCGAGAGGCACGTTCCTTTGCCGGCCCAGTTTGTAGGTCATGGCGGCCTGTTTCATGTTGTTGAGACTGGGGAAATTCGTACTGCTGGTCACCCGGTTGAGGAACTTAAAGAAATTTTCATTGGCAAACCAATCCATCCGGTCAGCCAGGCTGAAGAAGACTTCTTCAAACTGCTTTGGCCGCTCCACATTCAGTAGAAATTCTTTTGAAAAAAGGATGTTTTGAAAAATATCATTAAACGTGGTCGGATCATCTTCGATGAGATCATCAACGATCTTGGCCTTATCTTCCGGCAGATACCCGTAGAAGAAAATATCAACCAGCGTTGATACAATGGTGGGGATCAAATCGGCATGATCGGCAACAGCCCGGTAAAACTCCGTACATTCGACCACAGTGGTATCCAGGATTTGAACCGGCTCGGTGTTTTTCTCAGGGCCAATGATCAGCTGGTATTCATCATCAACTTCTTCCAGCGACCAGTTCTTGCACGCCATGGCTGCCAGGGGCACCTCGGCATCTATAAAGCGCTTTAAAAAGATTTCCATCATCTCCCGGGTGTTGTCTTCCGGTGAGCGAAACCGGCGCCAGTTTTCCTGGGAAATCATATGCTCGTATACGATCTGGCGCATCGAGCTGCCCTGTCTGATCATCGTCAGCAAGCGCTCAAAGACCCGTCGCGCATCTTCATATGCGACGCTATCCAATTCAACTGCCGGAGAGAAAAGGATGGTGTTGGCCAATTGATAGGCCATCCACATTTCAAAATAGTTTCTACTTAATGGAACCTCATAAAGCAGGGCCAGCTGATATTGAATCGGCTCCTGTTTTTCATCGAATTCGTATTTTCGTTTGATAAGATTGCGATACGAATTTTCATTGACCGACTCGGACAGGTCGTTTTCAATTTTGGACACGTAATTTTCTTCGGTTTGAAGGGCCAAGGCGGCAACACCGGC
>JASFGH010000102.1:0-9895 GCA_050123865.1 Desulfobacterales bacterium
AGAGGCCGGGCAGCTGTTTCGCGATATTGCGATTGCAGTCACCTTTGCCGTTTCCCTGAGCCTGTTTGTTTCCGTTTCAGTGATCCCGATGTTTTCCAGACGACTTTTCGAATTAACCGGAAACAATGACTCCTGCCAGACCGACGTACAAGTCGGCAGTCATATTGGTGCCCGACTGGTCGACAGTATGATGGCGCTGGTGAAGGGGGCCACGCATAACTGGCTCACCCGAACAGGCACGGTTTTAATTTTTAGCACGGTTTCGATTTTAGGTGCCTGGTTAATGCTTCCCAAGGCGGAATATTTGCCGCAGGGCAACCGCAATCTGGTCATCAGCTTGTTAATTCCGCCGCCGGGGCTTTCATTTGATGAGCGCAAGTCCATCGGGGAACAGATCTATCGCTTCAACGAGCCCTATTTCGGTAGGGATCACAATGGTTTTCCCGGCATCAAGAACATGTTTTATGTGGGCGCAGAGCAAATCATGCTTTTTGGCGCTACCAGCACGCATGAGCAGCGGGCCGGTGAAATGCTGCCACTGTTCAGGCGCACCATCTTCTCGATACCGGGAATGTTCGGTGTGAGCACGCAAGCCGGTGTTTTCCAGACATCTCTGGGGCGCGGTAGGACCATCGAAGTCAATATCAGCGGCGATGATCTAAATCGCATCGTCCAGGTGGCAGGGGCTATGTATGGCGCCATTATGAAAGAAATCCCTCGATCACAGATACGGCCGGTACCGTCATTGGAGTTGCTGTTTCCCGAAGCACGCTTAGCGCCATCGCGGGATCGTCTTAAAGCGGTTAACATGACCGCACGTGATTTTGGCGTGGCACTAGATGTCCTTATGGACGGCAGGGATATCGGGGATTTTAAGGAAGAAGGCGAGAAAAGAATCGATCTGATACTGAAAGCTTCTGAAGAAGACATTCGCACTCCGGAGGAACTGTATCATTCCATGATCGCCGTTCCCGGCGGGCGGATCGTTTCGATATCTTCGCTGGCAACGCTGGAACGCACCGCCGGCATCACAGAGATCCGCCATCTCGAACGCCAGCGTACGATCACCCTGCAGGTGACGCCGCCGTTTTCCATCCCGCTGCAAGAAGCCATGGAAACCATCACCGCCCGGGTCATCCAGCCGATGGCCGCACAAAACATGTTGCAGGGAACCGATGTGCAGCAGAGCGGCGTGGCTGACAAACTAACCGAGACCCGTCAAACCCTGCAGTGGGACTTTATCCTGGCAGCCATCATTGCCTATTTGCTCATGTCCGCTCTGTTCAGTAATTTCATTTATCCGCTGATCATTATGTTCACCCTGCCGCTGGCGGCGGTCGGAGGGCTCCTGGGACTCAAGCTGGTGAACTGGTTTGTTGCGCCCCAGCCCTTTGATATTCTCACCATGCTGGGGTTTATCATCTTGGTAGGTGTAGTGGTTAACAATGCCATTCTGATCGTCTATCAGGCGCTGAACAATATTCGTGAAAACGGAATGGCATATCAAGAAGCGGTTTTGGAATCCACGCGCACCCGCTTGAGGCCCATCTATATGAGCGCGGCCACATCCGTTTTTGGCATGCTGCCGCTGGTGTTAGTGCCCGGGCCGGGATCCGAGTTCTACAGAGGGCTGGGCAGTGTGGTTTTAGGCGGGTTGGCGATTTCGACGATCTTTACCGTATTTGTCATCCCGTCTCTGCTGATGTTTGCCATTCGGATGGAGAAGCCTAAAAGCTGATCGGTAGTCCCTTTTTACCCTCATAAGAGCCGATTCTGAAAAGCTTCACCGTTCGAAGGCTCAGGTTTTATTTCTTCGGCCACTGGCTACTCGCTTCTGGCTACTGGCGATGAGCCGGTGATCAACGACTGACAGCCAGCTGCCAGAAGCCAGCGACCAGTAGCCAGATACTCAATCCCGACCCTTTATAGGTTTATGCTGGTATTATTTTGATTCAGCCGGAAAATGAATTATTTTATATAGGTGCGAAATGTAACCTAATACATTGACTGACAGAAAAAAATATTTTCTCGAATCTGAGGTTGTGATAAAGGAAAACACTCATGGTTGATAAAAAAGAACTTTGCCAGAAAATTGTCGGATTGTACCCGGATATCGGTCAATGCGGTATTGATGTGAACGTCGAATTTGATGAGGATCAGAATACCTGGGTGGTGGATATAAAAAAAGACAAAATCGAGCTGAAAACCTTTTTGGAAGATGGGGATGCCGAAAAATGTATGCCCGGCGAACAGTGCGTCAGCCTCGGTATCGAAATCGCTCAGCTTAAAGCCAATATTGAGCGTATGCCGGCTCGATAAACAAATTACGGCTTATTTCTATGAGCACTTATCTGGTTTCCATTCTAAAGATGGTTTCAAGTGCCGGCCGTAGGGTTCAAAGGTTCAACGTTCTTAGGTTCATATGAAATATCGGAAAGAAAAAGACACTATGGGACCCGTCATGGTTCCGCAAACCGCTTACTACGGGCCCCAGACTCAACGGGCGGTCGATAACTTTCCCATTGGCCACTTAACAATACCGGCCTCTTTTATCCATTCTCTGGCGTTACTCAAAAAGTGTGCCGCCGAGGTGAACAAAGATCTGGGGTCATTAGATGCCAGACTGGCCGATGCCATCCAGAAAGCCGCCCAGGAGGTGATAGATGGTCAGTTGGATGACCAGTTTGTCGTCAGCGTCTTTCAGACCGGATCCGGCACATCCACCAATATGAATATGAATGAGGTCGTTGCCTGCCGTGCCAATGAAATTTTAAGCGGTAAGAAAAGCGGCAAATCACCCGTTCACCCCAATGATCATGTCAATCTGGGCCAGTCGAGCAATGATGTGATCCCTTCGGTGATCCATATCGCTGCCCTGATAGCCATCCGGCAGGATCTCATGCCTGCCCTTCAGAAACTTCAAAAAGCCCTCGTGCAAAAGGCTCGGGAGTTTGCCAAAATTCATAAAATTGGTCGGACGCATTTACAGGATGCGGTTCCGATGGTGCTGGGACAGGAATTTTCCGGTTACGCCCGCCAGATTGAACTGGGAATTGACAGAATTGCCGCGGTCGAAGAGCGGCTTTGCGAGCTGGCCCTGGGCGGCACCGCCGTGGGGACCGGCGTCAATGCCCATCCTGAATTGGCCAGCCGGGTGATTGCCTTACTGTCTTCGCTTACGAACATAGCGTTTCAGGAAGCCGCGAATCATTTTGAGGCCCAGGCTGCCCGGGATGCCGCTGTCGAGACCAGCGGTGCCCTGAAAACCCTGGCGGTGAGTCTGGTTAAAATCGCCAACGATATACGATGGCTGGCATCCGGCCCGCGCTGCGGCATCGGTGAAATCAATCTGCCGCATTTACAGCCGGGCTCTTCCATAATGCCGGGTAAAGTCAATCCGGTGATTCCCGAAGCCGTTATCCAGGTCGCGGCCCAGGTGATGGGCAATGATACCACGATTATGATGGGCGGGCAGGCCGGTAATTTTGAGTTGAATGTCATGATGCCGGTGATAGCCTACAACCTGTTACAGTCGATTGAATTGCTGACGGCCGCGGCGAACGTGTTTGCCCAAAAATGCGTTGCCGGCATCAATGCCAACGAAGAAGCGTGTGCGGGCTATATCGAGCAAAGTCTGGCACTGGCGACCGGTCTGGTTCCCAGGATTGGATATGATCAGGCGGCAGCTGTTTCAAAAAAAGCCTATGAGACCGGCAAAACCATTCGGCAGGTTGTGCTGGACGAAAAAATACTCAGTGAAAAAGAATTTGACCGGTGGCTGCAGGATCAGTTTAAATAATACGCAACAATTATAGGACAAAGGAGGAGTTTCTGTATGGCCAGAAAGTATTACAAGGTTAAAACAGCCTGTCCCCAATGCGGTTGCACCGAGCTGACGACGCTAACCCCTGAGGAAATTAAAGAAAAATACGGAGATGTTGCCAATTTCGACATGGAATGCGGCGAGTGCATGGAAAAATATACCGCCGACAGAAAAACAGCCTGTCCGGAATGGGATGAAGACTGCAAGCTGCAAGAATAACTGCCAAGGGAATGTTTCACCACAGAGCTCACAGAGGACTCAGAGATGATTTTATTAATATAAATTTGATGTCGTATTTGCCCTCGGTGTTCACAATGTTCTCTGTCGTAAATAAAAAGTTTTCTTTTAAGGTTGAAATCAATGGCCGAAACATCGTGCCAGTATGAATTTACGGGCTTAGACCGTCTAAAGCTATTTTGGGCGCTCTCCAGAACCCCCCATGGTCTGTTGGATATGTCAACCGCCGCGCTGGCGTCGTTGCTATGGCTGGGGCATTTCCCTTCGTTTAAAATTATTGTGCTGGGGTTGATTACCGTCTTTGCCGGCTACACGGCCGTTTATGCCCTTAATGATGTTGTCGGCTACCGCTCGGACAAAAAGAAACTTCAGCAGGGGAATTTACGGGAAGTCAATGACTGCCAGGATCTCGATGCCATGCTTGTTCGTCATCCCATGGCCCGCGGCCTGCTGACCTTTAAAGAAGGCCTGGTCTGGTCAGTAGCCTGGGGGTTTCTGGCTTTAATGGGTGCCTACCTGTTAAACCCGATTTGTGTTTTGATATTTGTTGGTGGTTGCATACTTGAAACCATCTATTGTTATATGTGGAATGTCAGTCCCTCCCGTACAATCGTCAGCGGGGTCGTTAAAGCAGCCGGTCCGATAGCAGCTGTATTTGCCGTCGATCCGAATCCGTCCGTTTCCTACCTGGTCGTATTATTTTTACTGCTATTTTTCTGGGAAATCGGTGGACAGAATGTTCCCAATGATTGGATCGATCTACGGGAGGATGTTCGTTTCGGGGCCCGCACCATCCCCATTCGATTCGGGCTCGAACAGGCCAACATCATTATATTCGGCTCCGTTATGCTGACGTTGATCCTGTCGGGTGTTTTGCTGACATTATCTCCGCTCAACTTCGGACTTCCATTTATCATCGGCTTTGCTCTGGTAGGATTTTATTTTCTGCTGTTGCCAACGATTACCTTATTCCGGACTGACGAAAGTTCCCACGCCATGATCCTGTTTAACAAAGCCAGTTATTACCCGCTGGCCATGCTTGTTGTTGTGGTTATCAAATTGATTTTCTGATCGGGCATTTTGGAGGAGGATATCGATGCAGGAATTTGACAGTGCCGAACTTGAAAAATACGATGGGAAGGAAGGTCGGCCCATCTATATTGCCTATAACGGCAAGGTTTATGATGTAACCAACAGCAAATTATGGCAAAATGGCCTGCACATGAAGCGCCATCATGCCGGAGCCGATTTGACAACCGACATTCAGGGGGCACCGCACGAACCCGATGTATTAGAAAGATACCCCCAGGTGGGAACGCTGAAAGAAGGAGCAATTGCTGCCGAACCCGAGATGCCCGGCTTTTTGGCCTGGCTTCTGGAAAAACAGCCATTCCTCAGACGCCATCCCCACCCGATGACGGTTCATTTTCCTATCGTGTTTACCTTTTCAACATCGGTTTTCAATATTCTGTATCTGTTTTCCGGGATCAAATCATTCGAGATCACCGCTCTGCATTGTCTGGCCGCCGGGATCTTATTCACCGCTGTTGGCATTGCCACCGGTATTTACACCTGGTGGCTGAACTACCTGGCGCAACCCATGCGACCGGTTAAAATTAAAATACCGCTGACCCTCACCCTGTTGGTCATCCAGATCATTCTCTTCATCTGGCGCATCTCCGACCCGACTGTATTAAACGCCATTCAGGGCGCCAGCATTCTTTATCTGTTGCTTGTGCTGGCCTTGATTCCAATGATTACGGTTATTGGATGGTTTGGGGCGTCGATGACGTTCCCCGTCGAACACTAAAACTCGTTTCTGAGCACTCATCTTTTGGCCCAGGGCGGTGTTATGATCCGCTCTGCAGCTTGCAAATCAGAACGAACATGAGTATAATAAAAGAATGAACGAAAGAACAGCCGTCAATGTTGATGAGTTTCACGATACGCTTCGCAGAAAACATATGCTGTGCCATGAGCACGGGCCACCCTTCTGAAGTGATCTGTCCGTCCATCTAAGATCTGTATTTGAAAAAACACCGATTCAACCCATCTGGAAGGATTGCGGTTCGACTTGCGTTGACGAGCCACGCCTTCATACCCTGCCGCTTTATCTCATTCGCAGGTATGCGGTGCGAAGGGTATCATTTTCGATCAACGCCAAAATTGGAATACACAGGAGGAAAATATGGCCGTTATTACCATTTCAAGAGGATCGTACAGCCGTGGCAAAGAAATCGCCGAAAAGGTTGCCGCCAGGCTTGACTACGAGTGCATCTCGAGGGATTTGCTCTTAGAGGTGTCGAAGAAACACAATATTCCTGAATTAAAGCTGGAGCATGCCATCCATGACGCTCCCGGTATGCTGGAGCGTCTGAACCGCAAGGAGGAGAGGTACATCGCCTTCATCAAATCCGCTTTATTGAACCACCTGAAGGCGGACAACGTCGTTTATCATGGTCTTGCCGGCCATTTTTTTGTAAAAGACGTCCCGCATGCACTTAAGGTAAGAGTGATATCGGATATGGAAGATCGGGTCCTGCTGGAAATGGAGCGCAAAAATATCGATGCCGAAAAAGCTCGCAGCATGCTTGTAAAGGATGATGAAGAACGTCGCAAATGGAGCCAGCGGCTTTACGGGATCGATACGGCGGATCCAACCCTTTACGATCTGGTTATCCACATCAAGCAACTGGGGGTGGACGATGCTGTTGATATGATCTGCGACATTGTCTCCAAGGAGCATTTCAAAACGACGCCGGAATCACAACGCCAGATCGAAGACCTGGCCTTGAGTGCCGCCGTAAACAAAGCGCTTATCGACGTGGGATCTGACATCAGCGTCTGTGTTGACAATCGGACCGCCTTTATCGAAACTGAGGCAGCTATCTGCGCTGAGCAAAGTTTTATAAAAGAAATCAGGGAGGTGGTCGAAACCTTCGAGGGTATTTCAGAAATCAAAATCGACTGCCATCCAATCGTTCCGTTAAGCGAATAAGATCGACTTCAACGGTGCGCAAAACGAAGCTTGCGCACCGTTGATGTTAACCCATCACTTTGTTTATTCTAAAACCACCTGGCAGGCATCTTCATGGTGGGCACAGGAAATGGACTGGCTGTCGGCTTTGACCCCCACCCCTAAAATGCCCATGCGTTTTAATTCGAAACTGTGGGTCAGGGTTAGATTGGCCTCCTGAAATGCATGGTGCAAATCCTGGCTGTTGAAGCGATCCTCATCGGGATGCACGAGGAGATGTTTGGTAATAATGTTTTGGTAAAGACTGGGATAGTATTCTTCCATAAAATAGATGCCGCCGTGTTTCAGCACCCGGGTTACTTCAGCCAAACCATCCCGCCAGGCAGGAACATGATGCAAAAACCCAAAGCCAAATACGGCATCCAGAGATTGATCCGCATAAGGGAGGTGGGTCGCGTCGCCGACGCATAAGGAGATCCTGCTGTCGTTGGGACCATTTAATCGGCGGCTTGCCTTTGCAATCATTCGAAGATCTAAATCCAGCAGGTAAAGTCGTTTGGGTTGATACACCTTGCGGATGAGGTTGGCACCGACACCCCGCCCGCAACCGATTTCTAAAATAGTGCTGCCGATCTTCAAAGCCACTGTGCCTCTAAACCAATGCATCACCAGGTATTGCTTGATCTGTCGGAAGGGGCTGTTTACGAACCAGCGTTCAATTCTGTTGAGTTTCATGAGGCGCGTTTTAAATATAGGTTTGAGATTTTTAATTTCGCACAAATAATTCATTGAAAAATTTGAAATCCGAATATCTAAACTCGAAACAAATTCAAAATCTCAAATTCAAATGCTTCAAATGCGTTTTATATTTTGGTCATTCGATATTCGGATTTGTTTCGAATTTCGAGTTTCGTGCTTCGGATTTTAAGTGCTCACTTCCGTTTATTCTTTTAGCAAAACAATTATGCTCCAGCATGGTGAAAATGAATATTTGTTACTTTACTGCCAGGTGGATCACGGCAATTCCATTGGTCAGGCTGCGGTAGGATACCTGTGAAAAACCAATTTTTTTAAGTAATTCGGCCAGTTCATCCGGCAGCGGAAACATGCGGATGGATTCCGGCAGATGGGTGTACGCATTTCGATTGCCGGCAATCAGTTGCCCCAAAAACGGCATAATATAGAACGAATAAAAATCATACAGCCAGCGGAATACCGGCCAGGTGGGTTTGGAAAACTCCAGGCACATCAGTTTCCCAGCGGGCTTCAACACACGGTACATTTCTTCAAATCCCTTTTTCATACGGGTTACGTTGCGGATGCCGAATCCCACCATTGCGCTATCAAAATGGCAGTCCGGAAAAGAAATGGACTCCGCGTTCCCCTGAATATATCCGAGGCGATCTTCAATGTCAGTGTTGATCACTTTGTGCATGCCGGCCTCAATCATGGCACGATTGATATCATAAATAACAATTCGGCCGCCCGGACCGACTGCTCTGGCCGCCAGAATCGCCAGGTCACCGGTTCCGCCACACACATCCAGGATATGATTGCCGGGAGACAAATTTAGCATTCTGACGGCTGTGCGCTTCCAGGCGTAATGAATACCGAAACTTAATAGCGTATTCATAAAGTCATAGTGGCGGGCCACCGAGTTGAAATGCTGTATGACCCGATCGGTTTTAACAGCGGCGCTGGTGCGCTCATAACCGAAGTAAGCCTCATCGGCACTTTTTGAACCGGTGTCTATTTGCATCTGACGCTTTTTTCCCTCAAGCCATTCCATCTCTGTTCCCATTTTATGAGAAAATATTTTCATACCTGAATTTCGGTGAAATTTACCTAAATTAAGGATAAGATAATCAGATTAACATTAAAGTTCAACCTGAAGGATGGACCTTCAGCGCTTGACGGTTGTTGCTTCAAAATGATGGATTGAGCGGAAATCATGCCCTTATATCGGTAATGGTCAATGATTTGACAACCTTCAAGCATCCCAAAATGATCTGCACGGCAGAAATTTTGGCTAACCCGTTGCACTTATTCCTGAAATAATAAAGATGGTTTGTAGCGGTCAAATTGGCATGAATTCTGCTTTTAGTAGTGGCAACGAATTTGTGCAGCAGTGCCTGAACCCAAAAGTTCAACCTTTGTTGATGCTGTATTTTCGGACCGAACCAGGAGACTTTCGAGATGAGTTGCTCTGAAACCAATTACTGTAAAAAAGACAAAATGTCCGTTTGCACCGCTGAAGACGCCAAACAACAGGAAAAATGCAGTTTTTTTGTAAAATCAAGCCATGAACATCGCTGTATGTACTTCATTTTTGATGAATACTGCGATTGCTTGAAAGCGCAGCTGCAAAACCAATGAATTTGCTTTGCGGTGCTTGAGGCCTTCTTAAAGGAAGGGCTCAAGCGGACTTGGATTTACGGAAAGGCCGTATTATAGTGGTTGTCAAAAAAGCGTTCCGATTGCGGAACGCTTTTTTGCTGCAACACTTATGCCGCCATCCTTTTTTCGGAACATTAATATGACAAGCGGTATAATTTCACATCTGAGGATTACGCGAAGCTGTTAGCCCCCACCCATCTATGCTTCGGCAAACTTCTTTGCCAGATCATTATCGATAACGTAAATACAGATTTCTTTGGCGCCCTGTTCGGTATACTTACATTTTTCACACAAATTTTTAATCAAATAGGTAACGTCTTCTCTGATGCGCTTGTCATATGTTTTGAAATCCTCTTCATCGTAATCTTTGATGGCGCGCCGAAAATTTTCGTTTTTCAAAAAAGGATCCAGTACTTTTTCCTTCAAATTGTACACGTAGCGGTCATGCATCGACTGGTAAA
>JASFGH010000103.1:0-9884 GCA_050123865.1 Desulfobacterales bacterium
CCGCCGTGATGGCGAACCGCAACCGCATCTATCTCACACCGATACATCGGCCCGCAATATGCTGGTGTACCGGTTGACCAATAACCCGGATACAAAAGGCATACGGGTGATGGTACGACCGTCCGGTACAGAGCCTAAAATAAAAATGTATTTCGAGGTATTTGGTAAACCGTTTAAATTGACTGATATCGAATCTGAAATGGAAAAGGTAATCAAAACCCGGGAGAGCCTTGAAAAAAATTTCATGCAGTATTGCTACAAATTACTGGATGTCGATTTTCCGGACAGAGGCTTTTTGCTGTTCTGGCAGCTGCCGCTGACTGATAAATTGAAGTATTTTGAAATCGAAGAAGACATCACCGGTCTAAAGCGCATATCTGATAAAAATGAACGTAAAGAAAAACTTTTTGAACTATTGGAATTTCTGGGGGCCAATCCCATTCAGAAAATAGACAAAGCCTTCGAAGCCAAGTATCAGTCGGGAATACTGAAATATCTCAAGCTTTCATGAAATAAATAGGCATGTAAATATCTATTGCGGATTGCAGAATTTAGATTGCGGATTTAAAGGGTGCAAATCATTGTGCCTCTAAAGATAATCCGAAATCCACAATCCGAAATCTGAAATCAAAAATAAGAGGAGACCTATGCCCTTCCCTGCCCATAAAACTAAAATTGTGTGCACTGTCGGTCCGGCCTCGGATTCACCGGAAATTCTGGAAAGAATGATCCGGGCGGGCATGAATATCGCGCGGCTTAATTTTTCCCATGGTGACTTTAAAAGCCACGCAGAAACCATTCAAAAAATTCGCGCTGCAGCCAGAGCTGTTGACAAACGGGTGGCCATCATGGCGGATCTACCAGGCCCTAAAATGCGCATCGGAGAATTTGAAGAAGAGCCGATTGAATTGGAACCTGATGATCTTTTTACCCTGACAACCGAAGACGTCACCGGCAACCGGAGCCGTGTTTCCGTTAGCTTTTCACGGCTTCCGCAGGCCGTCAAGCCGGGCGACAATTTATTTTTAAATGATGGTTTGATCGAAATGGCTGTCATGAATGTAGAGGGTCAGGAAGTTGAGTGTAAGGTTCTCGTCGGCGGACAACTTCGATCCCGCAAGGGGCTTAATTTACCGGACATCGATCTGGGTATCAGCGCCTTTACCGATCGCGATCATGAATGCCTCAAATTTGCCATGGAAAACGGTGTGGATGCGGTCAGCCAGTCTTTTGTGGAAACCGCCGCTGACATCCACGCCGTTCGCCAGGCCGCCAAGGACCTCGGCCATGATCCGTTCATAATTGCCAAACTCGAGCGTATCGGGGCACGCGATCACCTCGATGATATCCTGGAAGCATCCGACGGCATTATGATTGCCCGGGGAGACCTGGGCGTTGAAATTCCCATAGAGAAAATCGCCGTTGCCCAGAAGCATATTATGCAGATGGCCAATTTGGCAGGCAAGCCCGTTATTACCGCCACCCAGATGCTGGAGTCCATGACCCACAGCCGCCGGCCCACCCGGGCAGAAGCCACCGATGTGGCCAATGCTATCCTGGACGGCACCGACTGTGTCATGCTATCCGGTGAGTCGGCCATGGGTGAATATCCGGTAGATGCAACGGCAATGCTGGCCAAAATTGCGGCGGCGACCGAGCCGCACCGAGCCTATAATCCCATCGAGGGGCAATTACGATCGCGCCGCGAAGGCGATAACGTCAGTAAGGAAGATTTAATCGCCTTGAGCGTTGATACCGCTCTGAAGCGGATCACACCACCGACAGTCATCGTACCTACCCGCAGCGGCGCCACCGCCAGAAGGATTACCCGTTTTAGACTGCCGGTCTGGATTACCGCCTTCAGCCGTATTGAGAAAACCTGCCAGGATTTGATGTTTTCCTACGGCGTCATTCCGGTCTGTGAACCGGAACATCCGGATGACTGGAAACAATGGGTCCGCGACTGGCTCAATATTGTTGGAGAAAGTGGCGACTTAATTGTTATGACCGAAGGACCATCGGAAAAGCATCCCTATCGCAACAACCGCATGGAGATCCTGGATCTGAGCGATACTTAAATCGGAGGAGCATATGGATTCAAATTTGGTAAAACTACGAAAACATGCTCGCCAGATCTTTAAGGCCGGATTGCAGGCGGTGGATCCATTGCAGGCTATTGTTCGCCATGTAATTTTGAATGATAATGTGCTCCGAATTAATAAACAGCAGTTCAATCTTAATGATTATGATCGCATTCTGGTCGTCGGCGCCGGGAAAGCATGTGCCCCTATGGCAAAAGCCGTGGAAGATCTTTTAGGAGACCGAATTTCCGATGGTGTGATTGTCGTTAAAGATGAGCACGGCTTGCCACTAAAAAAAATCAAGGTTTGTGAGGCCAGCCACCCGGTTCCCGACGCGCGGGGTGTAGCCGGTACCGAAGAAATCCTCGCGCTGGTCGAAAAGGCCACCGCGCGTGATCTGATCATCTGCTTGATCTCGGGCGGGGGCTCGGCGCTTTTAATCGCGCCGGTCGAGGAAATATCCCTTGCCGACAAACAACGGACTACCAAATTGTTACTGGGTTGCGGCGCTACGATTCACGAGTTTAATACGGTCCGCAAACATCTCTCCCGCGCCAAAGGCGGCCGGCTGGCACAAAAAGCTTACCCGGCAACAGTGACCAGTCTAATTCTATCGGATGTGGTCGGCGATGATCTGGATGTGATCGCTTCAGGACCGACCGTTTTCGATTCCAGCACATTTCACGATGCCGAACAAATTCTCAATGGCTATGGCATCTGGGATCAACTGCCAGCCAATGTACGCAACCATCTTGAGAAAGGATCAGCCGGCCGGATAGAGGATACACCCAAATCCGATCATACGGCTTTTGAAAAATGTTCCCAGGTGCTGGTAGGAACGAATCTGCAGGCATTGCAGGCCGCCGCTAAAGCGGCCGGGCATCTCGGGTATCGTCCTTTAATTCTTACTTCTAAATTAGAGGGCGAAGCCCGTGAGGTGGCCAAATTTTATACGGCGATTGCCAAAGAAGTTCTGAGCTCGAGCAACCCAATGGAACCTCCTGTATGTGTCCTGGCCGGAGGTGAAACCACTGTCACGATTTCAGGTGACGGGCGTGGTGGCCGCAACCAGGAGTTTGCCCTGGCAGCGGCAATGGCAATTGATGGCGTGGATAATGTCATCGTGCTCAGCGGCGGCACGGACGGAACCGATGGTCCCACAGACGCCGCCGGAGCAATGTCCGACGGCGCGACCATAGCCCGGGCACGAGAAAAAAATATGGATCCGAAAGATTTTTTAGGCCGCAATGATTCTTATAGCTTTTTTCAAAAGCTGGATGATCTGGTTATCACAGGGCCCACCCGCACCAACGTGATGGATATTTATATGCTGCTGATCGGCAGGGGTGGTTAATTTCGGATTGCGAATTGCAGATTGCGGATTTTTCAGAAAAACAAAGGCCGCAAACCATCGGAAAAGGAATATTGAAATAGCCTCTATTTAAAAAGGGTCACGCTGCTTGCTGCGGATCGATCCAAAAACCACATCAGCGCACCCCTGGAAGGTCGGATGAGCTTGGCGGGATAGCGATCGGGTGCCGCATCACCCTCCAGCACCGTCTTGAGAGCATCTGCTTTCTCAGCGCCGCTAACCAGGAACAGAATCAGATCGGCATTATTCAAGACCGGCACGGTCAGGGTTATCCGAAACGAATCAAATTTTTCAACCCGGTTGGCCACCACCAGGCGCTTTTGTTCTCCCAGCGCCGGGGAATCAGGAAACAGTGAAGCCGTATGACCATCCGACCCCATCCCCAGTAAAACACAATTAAACTGCGGCATCTCGCCGTTAGTGATGCCGAAGAACCGGCGCATGTCGCGGACGTAATCCTCTGCTGCTTTGCTGGCATCGGGGTTTTCAGCGCGTATGCGGTGGATGTTGGTCGATGGAATAGGAACACAGGATAACATGGCTTCAAAGGCCATCCGGTAATTACTGTCCGGATGATCCGGTGGGACATGGCGTTCATCGCCCCAGAAAAAATGGATGCGCTCCCATGGAATCTGACCGGCCAACTCAGTGTCATCAGCCAGCAGTGCATAAAGTCTGCGAGGTGTCGAACCACCTGAGAGGGCCATGCTATAAACATCTTTTGTTTGCAAGGTTTTGCCGATGTGTTGCACAAGTGTTTCAGCGGCCGCTCTGCACATCGCCTTCGCATCGGCGACAATTTCAATTTTTTGGTTTTTTGAGATGGTATACATAATCAGGACACCCCGAGCAACACACTTAACGTGGTTAGATTCAGATTGAAGTTCAATAGTAAGAACGAAATGACCGCTTCGCAATTTATTGAGCCTGAAGCAACTTGAACCTATCGCAAAAATAGTAAATCTCGTTTTCCGGTTGGCCGGTTGAGCCGGTTGAGCCCGAAAAAAGCGGGAAACCGCTTAATTTTAGTTTTGAGCCGGCAAACGGGCTAACGGGTAACCGGATCAACCCAAGAAGGCCAGATGCATTTTTGAGATCGGTTCTTGTTAAAGCAAAAAGAAGTATTAATATATATCAATTGTTTTTTCCGGGGGATGCCAACATGCTTGCTAAAAAAAATCCAACCACTACAAAAAGCTGGCAAAACTTGCGCCGACACTACGAAAAGATAAAAGATTTTCACATGCGTGACCTATTTGCCGAAGATCCTAGAAGAGGTGAAAAGTTTTCCATTCGTCTGGGCGACTTGATCGTGGATTATTCTAAAAACAGGATTACTGAAGAAACACTCACAAACCTGCTTGCACTGGCTAAAGAATGTGACCTTGGCAGGGCTATTGAAAGTATGTTCGCCGGTTACAGAATAAATGAAACCGAAAATCGGGCTGTTTTGCATACAGCCTTGCGGAACAGGGACAACACCCCCGTGGTGATTGATGGTCAGGATGTGATGCCGGAAGTCAACCGGGTCTTGGATCAAATGGAAGCGTTTTCAGCCCGTATCATATCAGGAGATTGGCAGGGATACACCGGTAAAAAAATTTCGGATATCGTCAATATCGGCATCGGTGGTTCTGACCTGGGCCCGTTGATGGTCACAGAGGTCTTACGGCCTTATGCCCATAAAGAACTAAAAGTTCATTTTGTTTCAAATGTCGATGGCACCCACATCACCGAAACCCTGAATCGCTTAAATCCCCAAACCACCCTGTTTACGATCGCATCCAAAACATTTACCACCCAGGAGACCATGGCCAATGCGTTTTTCGCCAGAAGCTGGTTCTTAGACGCCGCCAGGGATCCGCAACACATCGCCCGTCACTTTGTCGCCATATCCACTAACAGTGCGGCGGTTGAAAAATTCGGTGTCGATAAGGACAACATGTTTGTATTCTGGGATTGGGTGGGCGGACGTTACTCCCTGTGGTCGGCGATCGGTTTGTCCATCGCCTGTTATATCGGATATGAGAACTTCATTGCGCTGCTGCAGGGCGCATTCGAAATGGATCAGCACTTCAAATCAGCGCCTCCTGATCAAAACATCCCGGTTATGCTGGCCTTGATCGGCATCTGGTATAATAATTTCTTCGACGCCCAGACCGAAGCCATTCTGCCCTATGACCAATACATGCATCGATTTCCGGCCTATTTTCAACAGGGCAATATGGAAAGCAACGGCAAATCCGTTGATCGCGAGGGGAAAAAAGTCGATTATCAGACCGGACCGATTATCTGGGGCGAACCGGGCACAAACGGCCAGCATGCCTTTTACCAGCTCATACATCAGGGTACCAAGCTGATTCCGGCCGATTTCCTGGCACCGGCCATCAGCCACAATCCGGTTGGTGATCACCATCAGATCCTGTTATCGAATTTTTTCGCCCAGACCGAAGCGCTGATGAACGGCAAAACAGCGGATGAAGTCAAGGCCGAATTAAAAAATGACGGTAAAAGCGATAAAGAAATTCAAAAATTATGGCCGCAAAAGGTTTTTGAGGGCAATCGCCCGACCAACTCCATTTTTTTCAAGCAACTGACCCCCAAAATGCTGGGAAGTCTGATTGCCATGTATGAGCATAAGATTTTCGTACAGGGGGTGATCTGGAACATATTTAGCTTCGATCAATGGGGTGTCGAGCTCGGCAAGCAGCTGGCCAAAAAGATATTGCCCGAGCTGGCAGATAACAGACCCGTAGACACTCATGACAGCTCAACCAACGGGTTGATCAATGCCTACAAGAAGATGAGAACTTAGATCGTTTGATGTAAAAATTGAGAGCGACTTCAGCCGATAATGTATGTGGAGAGGAGGCTTATGAAAATGAATCTGAAAAAATTGACGATTGTTACGATCGCGTTGCTGCTGTTTTTAATCGGATGTGCCCAGACCAATAGCAATAAGGCGAATGCCTCGGCAACGCCGGTCATCGATCGCATCCAGAAAAGCGGTACGCTAACAGTGGGCATGACGGGCAACATGCCACCTTTGAACATGACGTCTAAAGAGGGCGAGCTGATGGGGTATGAAGTCGATCTGGCCCGGGCGATGGCCAAGGCCATGGGAGTCAAGGCCAACCTGCAGACGATGGCCTTTGCCGAACTGCTACCGGCCCTGGAGGCGGGCAAAATCGATCTGATTTTGTCCAACATGACCATTACCCCCGGTCGCAATCTGAAGGTCGCATTTGTGGGACCGTACTTTACGTCCGGCAAAGCTTTTTTGACCAAAATAAAAACCATCGCCCTGGCGGACGAAGCCGACGATATTGATGCCAAAAACACCAAGCTGGTGGCCCTGAGGGGCTCCACCAGCCAGGCATTTGTCGAAACCGCTCTGCCGGAGGCCCAGCTGGTGACCGCCAAGGACTATGATGAGGCCGTCAAAATGGTGCTCGATGATAAAGTGCATGCCATGGTGGCGGATTATCCGATTGCCGTGGTGTCGGTTTTCCGCTACCCGGAACAGGGATTGTTATCGGTTGTGACCACCCTGACCTATGAACCGATCGGTATAGGGGTTCCGGCCGGTGACCCGTTGCTGATCAACTGGGTTGAAAATTTCCTGGCAATCGCCGAGAGAACCGGATTGCTGGAGGAATTCAATAGAAGATGGTTGCTCAATGCCGACTGGTTGCATCGGCTACCATAATCCGGCATTTTGAAAAATGCCGGATAGTTATTTGTTATTGGGTATTGGTTATTAGTGTTTGAACCGAAGCGGGATGATCTGCCATTATATTTAGGCAAGATCATCCCGCTTTGTTTGAATCAATCCCCAATCCGAAATCTGCAATCCGCAATCACTTATCGGCCACAAACTCTCCGTATTTAAATTCACCGCTGACCGTTTTGCCGTCCGGATAGATGAGCGTTCCCCGGCCGTGCCATTCCCCACCCTCAAATCCACCGCTGTATTTACGCCCGTCGGGGTATGTCATCGTGCCCTGACCGGTGCGTTCGCCGAATTTGTAGTCGCCCTCGTACTTGCGACCATCCGGATACCACATGGTCCCCTTCCCGTGACGCTGCCCGCTTTTAAACTCACCGATATAGTGGCGGCCCTCCGGAAAAGTTAATTCGCCCCGACCGTTTCGTTCGCGATACTTCCACTGGCCCACATAGCGGGTGCCATCCGGCATGGTATAGGTGCCTTCAACAATTTCATTTTCCTGCCAGGTGCCTTCAAGTTTGCGGCCACCGGGTAGAATGAAAACGCCCTTACCATGGCGCAGGCCGTCTTTAAAATGGCCGATAAATTTTTGACCCGTGGATGTCACAAAGGTCCCATACCCGTTGATACAATCGCCTTCGATACACTCATCTGCATGAACATCAAGTGGAACGATGGCAATCCATATAAACAAGGCAATTAAAAATGGTCTCATCCTGTCTATTCCTTATTGTGTTTATATCAAAAAGAAGCTGAAACCAGTGTCTTTGGATAGGGTCCTTGCCATTATTGCGATGACTTTTTTGACACGTACAAGCCGACAAACCAGGCGACCACCACGACCAGGTATATTTGGCCTGTAATCGCTTCCAAAACCGACAATGCTATCGCCTGGGACCCTATCGGTGTAATGTCGCCGTAACCTAAAGTGGTAATCGTTACCAGACTGAAATATAAAAAAACATTTTCTGCACTACGGAGACCATCATGCGCCACTGCAAAAGATCCGGGGTATAGGTTCTCAATTAATCGATAAATAAACGTCCACATCAGCGCAATGAGCAGATATACGGCAACTGCAGCCGAAATGGTTTGTCTGGTAACTGTTTTTTCAGTAAAAATAAGATTTAAAATCGAAATGATCGCGAACGCTAAAACAATCAACCCGCAAAGGTAGCCGATGGTGAGCAGGGTATTGTTCATCGGAATATCCGGAGTCCACACTGCAACAAGAGCTGGTGTCAGCAAAATTGCAGCAATGACTATGTGAAGTCTTTTTTGCGAGACGGCATAAATCGTGGCAATAAAAATGATGGAAAAAAAAACCTCCATGAATAAACGCAGCCCGATGAAGCCCTCTATGAAGGGGCCTAACACAATCAGCGCCACCAAGAAGACGATCAGCAAGAGAAATCTATCTTTGTAACACGCTTTCGCAAAGGACAAAAACCATTTATCTCTCATGAGCCGAGCTTTGACCTCCTGTTTGGAACCCGCAAATCGGATTTTGTTATTCTACAACTTCGATAGAGGGGGCCTTGAATTGTTGATCTTTGCAAACGCATCATTTAGGTCGCGAACAGTATCACATTTGAAGAAATAAGGTAGCAGTATTTGGTCATATTGGCAAAAAAAAATTTGAATCTTCTATCCCCTCTGCCGCTTTTTATTGATCTGCTCTATTTTCTGTTTCATAAGCTCAATGACCCTGTCCGGTGTTTGTTTACTGAGCAATGACTTGAACTGGGCCCGGTAGTTGCGCACCGCACTGATGCCCAGAAACTGGATATCGTAAACCTTCCACAGGCCTTTGCGCTTGACCATTAACAGATCAATCGGAACTTTTTGCCCTTTCCAAACGACTTTAATATGGACCAGCGCCCGTTTGGGGGATTTAAATTCCTGGCTTTCATAAATAAGTCTTTCATCTTTGTATTTCTCCTGCAGTTTTCCCATGTAAAATTTACCTAAAAATTCGGTAAAAACCTCGACGAAGATTTTTCTTTGCGCGGGGGTAAATTTTTTCCAGTTGGAAGCCAGCACCCTTCTGGAAAATTCATGGAAATCAAAGAGTTGCTCTAAAATCAAGCGCAGTTTTTGCTGCTGGGCTTCTTTTAATTCCTGATCGCTGAATTTGGGGCCCTGCAAAATTTGCAGACCCTCCTGGACGCCTTTCTTGAGGGCTTCGATGGGCTCATCGCCGTAAGCCCCTGATGGGCTTGTTGCCAGAACGAGAAAGCATAAAATCAACCGTGTGCGCATCAACATATCCTATGGTAAACCGTGCAACGTATCTGCCTTATGCATCTTAACACGAACTGTAGCATTCAGATGGGGGTATTCTATTGCATATATACCACAAATGATTATGCTAATATTGTACATCGACGGGGTTTTGTAAATGTTTGGAGGGATAATTCGATGCGAAAAAAATCTCCAATAAAAAGGCCGTTTGAGCTATCAAACGGCCTTTGTGTTCTTCGGGGTGGACTATTTCAATCGATCAAGCCTTTGCGCTGCTAACCATCCATTTCGCTTCTTTTGGGTTTATCGGCCATTCAGCGAGTTACTATTTCTCGGCTGCTGGTTCTTCAGCCGGCGGCTCCGGGCACACACTGGTTGGATCGGCCATCAGCGCCAGATCTGCATAGCGGGCGTTAAATTGTTCTTCCAGTTCGGCATGCAATCTATCCGCTTCTTC
>JASFGH010000104.1:0-9869 GCA_050123865.1 Desulfobacterales bacterium
TATCCTGCCGGATGAGGCCGAGCGCCAGATTCTAAATGCGATGGTGCGCGAAGGTGATCCGACCAATAAAGTGCGTTAGGGAGGCATCATTCCGGCTCGCGCTGTTTCTGAGATTGTTGGGGCTGTATGCTCGTCGGGTTTGGAGGCCGACCGGTGACAGCACGCGCAGACTTCATCATCATAGAGCGACCTTCAAACACGGCGCCTTCTTTGATGTCGATTGATGTAACGGTACAGTCACCGATCAGTTTGCCGGATGGGTGAATCTCCAGCTGCCTGTGAGCGGTGACATTGCCGGTGACCTCTCCCTGAATAACGATATTCTTGGCCTCTAAATCGGCTTCAACGATACCGGTATTGCCGACAAAAATATCACCCGACAACGCAATGGCGCCTTTTATAAAGCCTTCCACATGCAAATTTTCAGACCCTTCAATCTCACCTTCAATTTTGATATTCTGACTCACCAGGGATGTGGAATCGGCGGTCTTGGCTTTTTCCATCGAACATGCTCCTTATCTTGTAATCAAATCCAATACTGATTGGTGCTGTGGTGCGTAAAGCCGATCGTCGTGATAATCGATAACTATTGGGATTTTGATGCGACCGATTTTTGGGGTCCCGCCGCCGCATCAACCGCAGCGGGTTTGGAAGCCTTTGTTGCGCTGCCGCTCATGGTAATTTCGCCATTAAAAGAAGCGCCTTCGGTAATGGACAATTTGGGAGTGATGATCTGCCCTTCAATGCGAGCGGTTTGATCTAGATGCAACCGTTGCTGAGCAGTCAGCTTCCCCTGCACGTTTCCATTGACGGAAATGACGTCTGCTTTGACTTCACCCTTGATTTTAGCCGGCTGGGCAATTTTGACCCGACCCCGCAGATTAAATTCTCCGTCAAGGCCGCCCAGGATAATGACATCACCATTTCCGGATATACGACCCTTGATCATCAGATTTTTACCAAAATACGAGGTTTCATTTTGCGTTAAAGCTGCCGGGTTGCTCTGCGATGGTTCTTCGTTTTTCTTTTTACCAAACAGTGTCATCTGTTTGCTCCTCTTTGAAATGAGTTTTACTGGCATCTGTTTTGTGGATGTACTCCCATTATATATCAAAATGAAAAAAATCAACAGCTAGTCTTTGGCAGGACCTCACTTTTTTATCGGCAGGCCTCAGGCGAGTATGCCAGCCTCTGAAGATGTTCAACAGCAGGATTGGCGGCTATCATTGATTAAATTCATCTTTTTTGCGCGATATCGTTTCGATGCGGCAAACTCACATCGGCCGGCTATTTGATGGATCATGTTGCTCCCTGACAACTATCCGTTTATGTGATATAGCAGCTGTATAAACATTCGGAGTTACCTATGAAAAAAATGATTCTAGCGCTTGCGGGATTCATATTTATCTATTCTGCCGGACATGCCGGCGAGGTCTCAAATGAGCCCGCTACCACCAAAGCCCGACATCAGATGGTGCAGGCAACCATCAAAAATCGGGATATATCAGATACCCGGGTTCTGGAAGCTATGCAAACCGTACCCCGACACCGTTTCGTGCCGGACAGACTCCGTTCGGCCGCATACGCCGATCGACCCTTGCCCATCGGTGAAGGCCAGACCATTTCACAACCCTATGTGGTCGCATTGATGACCGATATCCTGGGCCTCAAGCACAACCATCGCGTCCTGGAAATCGGAACCGGCTCTGGATACCAGGCTGCAGTTTTAGGAGAACTGGCAAATCAGGTTTACACAATAGAGATTAAGAAAAAACTTTATGATCGCTCCATTAAAATATTGGAAATGCTCGGTTATGACAATATCCATTCACGACATGGCGATGGGTATTTTGGATGGCCGGAAGCCGCCCCTTTTGATGCCATCATGATCACAGCGGCCATCGACCATATCCCGCCGCCGTTGCTTAAACAGCTAAAAGATGGCGGCAGGCTGACATTGCCGCTGGGCAATCCGTTTACCTATCAGAACCTTGTTCTGGTGACCAAAAAAGGTGATGATCTGATCGTCAAACAAATTACCGGCGTTCTTTTTGTACCCATGACCGGCCATGCTCTAAAGAAACCCGCACCTTGAATGCCTATGATTCTCAGTGCCGTTTTCCTGATTGGTTTTTCAACCCTGGCCTTTGAGGTCCTGTTAACCCGGGTCTTTTCGATCACCCAGTGGAACCACCTTTCTTTTATGGTGATCAGTATTGCCCTGTTTGGCTTTGCCGCCAGCGGAACCTTTCTGAGCATTCTCAATACCCTCCGGGGCGACCGAAGCAGCCGGCAGGCGTCAAGCCAGCAATCCGCCGCTCTCTGGGCAACCCTTTATTCCGCTTCAACCTTGATGGCATTCATCGGCCTCAACAATCTACCGCTGGATTATTTCCGGCTGCCTGTTGAGCCGGTTCAGGGGTTGTATCTACTGGTAGCTTTTATCATTTTGGCCCTGCCGTTCTTTTTCTCAGGCGGTCTGGTCGCCTTGGCATACACCCGCAGGCCGCAGCAGACCGGTTTAATATATTTTGCCACCATGAGCGGTTCAGCCTGTGGGGCGGTATCACCGGCTCTGCTGCTCCCTGTTTTCAGTGAAGGCCAGCTGATTGTCTTTTTTGCCCTCATGCCACTACTGGTGGTGCCGTTTAGTATGCTTCGACGGTCTGCAGGCCGGACGCCTGAAGCCCGCCCCCCAATAAAGCCCATATGCTTCGCGATTTTGGTTTGTGCGATTGCCGGCACAGGCCTGTTTTGGATATTTACCGAAGCCCAACACCTGATCGCGGTGCAACCTTCATCGTATAAAACCCTTTATCAGGTCTTACAATTTCCGGATACCCGCGTTGAACAGACCGTCAACACCATCAGGGGGCGCATCGATCGGGTCAGGAGCCCGCATATTCGCTTTGCGCCAGGCCTGAGCCTGCGCTATACCGAAAGCCTGGCGCCGCACACCGCTACCTTTAGGGACGGTGACAATCAATTGGTCCTGTATGCGCCGCAGGTTCCGCCAAATGCTGCATTTGCACCCTATACGCTCGGTTATAGCGGTTATCAGCTGCATCCCAGCGCTCAAAAAGCGCTGATCATCATAAAAAATGGTGGATCTGCCATGGCCTGCGTTCTGGCTGCCGGAATCGAGGATACCACGCTGGTGGTTGAAAACCCATCTCTGGCCGAAATCGTCCGAAATCACTACAGCCGTGAAGTGGTCGCCCGTCCGGCACGCGCTTATTTATCCAATACCTCCAAACGGTTTGATATCATTCATGTTGAAGACTGGGGAACGTCGATTCCGGGATCGGCTGCCCTAAGCCAGGATCACCTGTTCACCAGCAACGCTTTTGTACAATATTTAAACCACTTAACTCCGGATGGGCTGATCATTGTACCCCGCCGTTTGCTCCTACCGCCGGCAGGCAGTTTGCGTTTATGGGCAGCTGCCTATGAGGGCTTAACCAAAACGGCCGCCGCAAATCCGGCAGGCCATCTGGCGCTATTGCGCAACTGGGATACGTTTGTGCTGTTAATATCCAAAAAGCCTTTTCACGACCTGGCCCGTCTGAAGGCATTTGCAAGCGGGCACAATTTTGATGTTGTTTATCTGGCCGGACTGACATCTGATCAGGCCAATCGCTTCAACCAATTTGATGCTCCCTATCACTTTAACGAAATTAATCGTCTGGCAGCCGCCTACCGTCAGGGAGCAGAAAATGCATATTTCAAATCCTATTTGCTGGATGTCCGGCCCCAATCGGACAATCGCCCCTTCCCGGATCGCTACCTGAAATGGCCCAAAATCAAAGCTTTGTACCAGACCCTGGGCAGCCGTTTGTATGCCCTGCTCATGTCCGGCGAACTTGTGGTAATGGTGGTGTTGATCGAAGCGATGGTGGTCAGCGGGCTGCTATTGTTACTGCCGCTCTTTTTTGTGCAGCAACGCAACCGGAAACCCTCCCGCGCTCAAGTGCTCTATTTTTTGGGTATTGGCGCCGGATTTATGTTTGTTGAGCTTTTTTTTATTAAAAAATTTATTCTGTTATGGGCCGATCCGGTGATCAGTTTTAGCGTGGTGGTTGCCGGGGTGCTCATATTTTCAAGCCTGGGTGGTATCTGGGCTCAGAAACAGAATAAGTCCGTTTTAAAGGCAGCTCTGTATATTTTACTCGCACTGTTACTGGCAACTTCCATTGCGCTGGATCCGCTCATAGAAGGGCTGATGGGCTGCGCCCTGATCTGCCAATATACAGTGGCCCTGCTGGTCCTGGGCCCGATCGGATTTTTGATGGGATTGCCATTTACGTTTGGTATGCGCGATATGTTGTCTTCAGCTGCCCAGCGCGCATATGCCTGGTCGGCCAATGGCTGTGCGTCGGTTCTATCATCAATTGTGGCCGCGCAGGTGGCGCTGGCATTCGGTATTGTTTTCATTCTGCTGAGTGCGATTGCGGCTTACGGGGTCGTCTTGTTGACCTGGCAGCAAATGAATAAGGATTGAGCCGGAAAGGAGCCAACACCTCCCCTTGAAAACGATTCCCATTCAGGTGCACTGTTATGCCGGGTATCGCGCAGAGGAAACTCCGCGCACCATCGGGTTTAAATCCCGCAAAATCCGTGTTAAATAGGAAATGACGATGCAGACGTTTGATGGTTATCAACCACCGCTATTATTAAAAAATCCCCACCTGCAGACGATTCTCGCCAGCAGCAAACTCCGGGTAATCGGCACCAATCCCATGGGTGCCGCCGCCCGTGAACGGATCATCGAAACAGATGTTGGCACCAAACTGCTGGGCTACCATTCCGCACAACCCGTGCAGCCGGCAAAGGGCCTGGCCGTTTTATTATCCGGCTGGGAAGGTAGTGCGGATTCAACTTACATATTGCGTTGCGGCAGAATACTTTACGATAATGGCTATGATGTGTTTAGATTGAACTTTCGTGATCATGGTCCCAGCCACCATTTGAATAGCGGAATTTTCTATGCCGTTTTGCTTGAAGAGGTTTATCAGGCCGTTGCGCAGGTGGCCGATGATGATCGAAAACAGCCGGTGTTTTTGATTGGATTTTCATTGGGCGGAAATTTTGTTTTAAGAATCCTGCAAAAATGTACCCAATGCCCGATTGCCAACCTGCGTCATGCCGTCAGTATCAGCCCGGTCCTCAACCCGGAAAGATCGACCCAAACGATCGATGGCATTGCATTTATTCGCAGATACTTTTTGGCCAAATGGCGGCGTTCATTATTGAAAAAGCAGTCTTTGTTTCCGGATCTTTACGATTTTAGCGAAGTTGAGCGTTTAAAGACCATCCAGGCGGTAACCGATTTTCTGCTGGCAAAATACAGTGATTTTAAATCGGCCCAGGACTACTTCAACGCCTACGCCGTCATGGGGTCTGCCGTTGCGGGCATCAACATCCCCACAACTGTCATCACGGCTGCCGATGATCCCATCATCCCGGTAAATGATTTTTACGATCTTGTGCCGAATGCGCATCTTGAACTGGTGATCCATCCGCATGGGGGGCACAATGGGTTTATCACCGGATTTAATCTGCAAAGCTGGTATGAAATGCACATCGTGACGCTTTTTGACGAGATTGCGCACCAATCATAACTGGCGCTGAAATTGACGCTTGCTTTTAGTTGAAGGGCGTTTTAATTTATCTGTGGAAATGAACCAAACGGAGGATCCTCATGGACGACAAGACAACTGAGATTCTAAAGTGTGCAATTTTGATGGAAAAACGCGGACAGGTTTTTTACAAAAAAGTCGCCCAACAGGCATCGGGTGAAGTCGTGAAGCGCTTTTTTGAAATGATGGCCGAGGAAGAAAGCAATCATATCAAAATATTATCCGATCAGTTTAAAGCCTATCAGGACGGGCAACGGTTCAATATAGGCGATATGGCCGATAACTGCCAATCCGATATCGCCAGCCAAATCCTTGCAAAACATATCCGGTCTGAAATATCAGCAGCTGACTATGAGGCCGCCGCGATCTCTGCGGCAATGTCCATGGAAGAAAATGCCATCAAATTATATTCCGAACGGGCTGTGGCAGCAACGGATCCCAATGAAAAAGCGCTCTATGACTGGCTGGCAAATTGGGAAACCCAGCACCTCAGTTTTCTGGCGGATATTGACCGGGACCTGACTGAAGACATCTGGTATGATCAAAACTTCTGGCCTTTTTGAAATCCGGTTATTCGCACAACGGCACCAGCATTACCGGACATGGCGCCTTTTCAAGAATAGTCATTCCAATATAGTCGATGCGGCCGAGGCACATTTTCTCCGGCAGCTGGTGACAGCCTAATATAATCAGATCCGTGCCCCCATCCCGCGCTAGTTTACAGGTCATCAAAGCGGGGTCCGCCGGCATGCACATAAATGAGACCTTTTCAAAATCGCCCAGCAGCGGCTTTATTTTAGTCGTATACTGCTCTTTGGCTTCCGCCACGCAGGCAATTCGCTGCGGATCATCTTCGGCCAGCTCACCCAGGGTGTAATCGAGGGCATGAAAGATCAGTAGCTCAGCATCATGCGACTGGGCAAGTTGAACGCCCTTGAGCAGCGCGAATTCAGACGCCGCCCCAAATTTCAAGGCCATCAAAATTTGATTAAACATTGCGGCCTCCTCTATGGTTGAGCCTCTAAGTGGACTCAACGGATTAGAGAGTTAACGAAACAAAGGTTGTAACGCCAAGTTCCCCAGTTGTATTGTCTGTTCAACTGATGTATGCTTTGGTTTACCCAATGTGTTTATAGCGAGCCGTACCCCTTGTCGTCAAACTGTTTTTCGATTGCCTTGGCCGGAATACCAGTTTGTCTTGAGGCGCCATCATATCCGTCCGATTTGAAGGAGATTAGATTGGAGGAACTCAAACGATTGCAAATTGAATTGGCACGCTTGCAAAGCGAAAAGGCGGCCTTCCAGGCACAAAACAGGCTTTTGGAAAACTTTGTTTCTCTGGCGCGATCTACCGGCAAAGAAGAAAAACTGATCTCAATTTTGCAGCAAACACTGGAAGTTTTTGTGGGCCTAACCGGGGCTGAGAAAGGAAGCCTTTTCTTGCTTGACCGCAAAGGTGTGGTCATCGAGAGCATTCTGACACGAGCAGATGCAACACCGAAGCAACGCTCTCAACTGATCGGCAGTGTCTTAGACAAGGGACTGGCCGGCTGGGTTCGGAAGCACCGCCGGATTGGATTAATCGAAGATACGCACAAAGATGACCGTTGGCTGGACCTGCCGGACCAACCCTATACCGTCAGATCTGCTCTGGCTGTGCCGATCCTCAGGGATGAAAAGCTATTAGGCCTGCTGACACTATTACATGCCCAAATCGGCCATTTCAATATGGAAACCGCCGAGTTGCTGGAAATGACGGCCGGTCAAATTGCCATTGCACTTGAAAATGCGCGCCTTTATGCCAAATTGGAAGAATCTTATCATTCCCTGGAGCTCGCCAAAGAAAAAATTGAAAACTATTCAAACGCCTTAAATGCCGAGCTTGAAAAAGGTAAGAAGATTCAGCGCGATTTTTTGCCCAACCAGCTGCCGCGTGTTACTGGCTGGGAAATTGACAGCTGTTTTCGCCCGGCGTACCAGGTGTCCGGAGATTTCTATGATGCCTTTCCGTTGCCGGGCAATCATATCGGGCTGGTCATTGCCGATGTCTGCGATAAAGGCGTGGGGTCAGCTCTTTACATGGCGCTGTTTCGCAGCTTGGTGCGGGTATTTTCCGGACAGGTCCGTCTCGGTGGCTGGTCATCGGGCGCCGGTCTAAAGACGGAAAACAGCAACGATAAGGCCGATCTCCATCAAATGCTGCAGGCCGTATCGCTGACCAATGATTATATTTCACTGGAGCACGGCCATGAAAACATGTTTGCGACGCTTTTTTTTGGCATCCTGGATCCAACAACCGGCCATCTTAGTTATATTAATGGCGGTCATGAACCCCTTTATATAATCGGATCTTCCGGTATCAAAGAAACCTTAAGCGCTGCCGGGCCGGCGATCGGCATTATGCCGGGCATCACATTTGAAATCCGGCAATCCAGAATTGAGCCCGGCGATATTCTGATTGGGTATACCGATGGGGTGACCGAGGCGCTTTCGCCCGCTCAGCGTATGTATTCCAAGGAACGATTTCTGGCGTTGCTGGAACCCTGCCCGACGTCGGCAGTTGAACTAATCGATCGAATCAAAATCGATTTATTTGATCATATCGACAATGCGCCCCAGTTTGATGACATCACCATGATTGCCGTCCACCGTAAATCCTCCCGGGCATCCTCCTAAACTCAAATCCATGCCGCTGTTCCATTATACCTTTTGGAAAAAGGCCGAAAGCCCAATCCGTTTGATCGGGTAAAATAAAGCTCCGGAGCCGGCAGCGGCACGTTAACAGTTTTGCCATGATGGTTTTTCTTTATTCAAAAAGGCACTGATTCCATTTTGGGCGTCAACAGCCTCTAGATTCATGGTAATGGTATTTTTGGCATAATGCATGGCACTGTTGTCGGTCTGGTCTGCCTGGGCATAAAAGCCCTGTTTCCCGATTGCCAGCACAAAGCGGCTGGCCTCGGTGATTTGATTGGCCAGATCCTCCGTTTCTGCCGCTAAACGCTCCGATGCAACCACCCGGTTGACCAACCCCAGATCCTTGGCCTCTGCGGCTGAAAAAAACCGTCCGGTCAGCAGCATCTCCATGGCGGCCTTGCGTCCAATAGCCCGGGTAATGGCCACCATGGGAGTGGTGCAAAACAGCCCGATTTTGACGCCGGGAGTGGCAAACTGGGCATCTTCAGATGCAATTGCCAGGTCACACCAGGCGACCAGCTGACACCCGGCAGCAGTGGCAATCCCCTGAACCTGGGCGATCACCGGTTGCGGAATATCATGAATCATCTGCATCATTTGCGTGCATTGATCAAATATACGCTTGTAATCGCTAACGCCCCGGCCGACCATTTCCTTAAGATAGTGCCCGGCGCAGAAATGCTTCCCAGCCGCCCGAATGATCACCACCTTAATGGATTCATCTTCGGAAACCGCCCGTAACACAGTCATGATCTCGCTGATCATCCGTTGGGAAAGGGCATTGATCTTTTTCGGATTATTTAACGTCAAGACAGCGAGCGGGCCTTTGGTCGTGTACAAAACTTCATCTAGTGGCATACGTTTGCTCCTTTACAATTGTGGATAATGGATTTCTGTTGTTCATATGCAAGTATTCGAGGGGCCATAAGCTGAACATTTAAACCACTATAGATATAATAATATATCTTCTAAAATAGTTACTTAATAAAATTATATAAGCCAATACTTGAATAATATGGCACGAACCTTGGGTTTGAAGTAACACACGACCAAATTAAATAAGAGGTCCGGCTTGCTCGATTTGGCAGGGCGTCGCCTGCGCAGGCCTGAGAAACAGATCACCTCAAACTTGGGGCAAACTTGAGGCGATCATGGATAGTTGCGTTTGATGCAGCGGGTTTGTATGCGGGTCTTCAGGTGGCAAATCCATTTATGATGAACGGCTTTAGGCCGACTTAAATTTTGCCGGAGCGGCCGTCATCGCAGGGCTCCTCAAAATCATCAAACCGGGAATGCTCGGCTGTAGAACTTAAACCACAGGCCTTTAATTCTTCAGCCGATTGCATATCCTTGCCACAGCATTCGGGTGCCTTTGATTGCTTGCCGCTAACTTCAACCGTGTTCCCACAATTGGCACATTCATATACCTGCACGTCTGCCATGTATTCCTCCTTAATGTTCCGAAATCGTCATCGGTTATCATTTAAACTGTCCAGAGTAAAATAATAAATTATATCAAGGGTGTCAACCCGG
>JASFGH010000105.1:0-9861 GCA_050123865.1 Desulfobacterales bacterium
CCTTCGCTGAAGTTGCGGCCGGTCTGTGCCTGGCCGGAGAAATCTCCATCGCGGCCGCGATCAGTTCCGGAGAGTTCACGCAGGCCCACAAACAACTCGCGCGCGGCAACCCGAGTCCTGGAGAAGGGAGGTAGGCGGCAATGGCAAATCGCTGGTGGCTTTATCAAAATGAGCGCTTTCCGATTTTTCGTCACGGATTATTAATTGCCGCCGTATGTTTCGGTGCCATGGTTTACTCATTGCGTAGCCGCAGTCATTTCGAATCTCCGGAAGTATCTGCGCTGTTGGTCGCATTTGTATGCACCTTCCTTTTCTTTCTGCAGTTGCGCATCGCCGACGAATTCAAGGACTACGATGAGGATCTTGCCCACCGACCGTATCGCCCGCTCCAGCGCGGTCTGGTGCGTCTTTCTGAATTAAAATGCCTCGCCTTTGCAGGCGCTGGAATTCAGTTCGGATTAGCCCTCTGGACAGGCCCGCATATACTGCTACTCCTTTTTATGGTCTGGGCATACATGCTGCTCATGACCAAGGAATTCTTTATACCAAATTGGTTGAAGCGCCGCCCGGTGGCCTATCTTTTGTCGCATATGCTGATCATGCCTTTGATTTACTTTTACATTACAGCCTGTGACTGGAAAGCCGCCGATGCGGCCATTCCAAATGGTCTACACTGGCTTTTGGGAATGGGATTTTTCAACGGCATCGTTATCGAAATCGGTCGCAAAATTCGTTCGCCGCTGGACGAAGAGCATGGCGTAGCAACCTACAGCGCTCTCTGGGGACCTGAGCGTGCGACACTGGTGTGGATCGGTATGTTGATGGTGACAATGATATTCGCCCTCATCGCTGCCCATCAGATCCACTTTACAGTCCCAATGGCTTGGCTGCTGGCAGTACCCATCCTTGCCGCTTTAATAGGTGCGAGCCGATTTATATATTACCCCGCTCAGGGCCGCGGCAAACTGATCGAACACATTTCCGGTGTTTGGACGTTGATGCTGCATTTCGGAATGGGATGTGCATTCCTGAGCATGCCATAGCTCAAAATGATATCGAGACCGCCAGATTATTCGGCGGTAGATCGAATCGGGTGACAACCATGCATTCGCTAAGTGATAACACGTCGGGCCAAAGTAACGACCAGTATGGCGGAAAAGCAAAAGCTTTGGCCGAGCTTTCCAGCGCGGGTTTTAATGTTCCGCCGGCGTTTGTGATCGAGCCGCAAATTTTTTATAAAAATCTGACCTCCCAACAGCGAACCGCACTCGAATCCGCATCGACTGCGGAAGCATTTCAGAACATTTTGGACAGCCTGAAGTTAAAGCCTGAATTTCGCGAAAAAATCCTGGCGGAGCTTGGAAAGCTGGGCACCAACGGCACACGCTTTGCTGTGCGCTCATCTGCGCCGGACGAAGATTCTGCCCAGCATTCTTTTGCCGGCCAATTGGAGAGCTTTTTGTTTGTCTCGAGCCGCGATGTGCCCCGCAGAGTTCTGGATGTCTGGCGCTCGGCTTTTACCGGACGTGTCTGTATGTATCGCCGTAGAAACAACCTTTCGCCGGTTCCCAGCGCACCAGCCGCAATCATTCAACGAATGGTGCATCCGCAGGTCTCCGGGGTTGCTTTTAGCGCAGATCCGGTGACGGGCCGAAGGGATATTACGGTGGTTGCATCGCTTTATGGCGTTGGGACCGCTATCGTATCCGGGGACTGTGATGCCGATACGCACCATGTGAATAGAGACGGCAACATTATTGAACATAAAATTGCCGTAAAAACAAAGGTGCATCGATTTTCACCGCTGACATCCAGCGGTGTAGATTCGGTCCCGCTAACAGACGCAGAGGCCCACCGGTCCGTCCTCAACAGACCGCAGGTTATTGCGATTGCCGAACTGACGCGAAAGGTCGAACGTTTTTTTGGCCGGCCGCAGGACATCGAATGGGCAATTGAAGACGGAAAAATTTATCTGCTTCAATCCCGACCCATCACCTCACTTTACGACGTCGCCGATCCGAAAGGGGTTGCATGCATTTGGGACAACAGCAACATCGCTGAAAGCTACAGCGGTATCACTACACCGCTCACCTTCAGCTTTGCGCGTCGGGCCTACGAAGGTGTTTACCGCCAGTTTTGCCGAACCCTGCGGGTTCCCCCAAAGACGATTGAAAAAAATGATTCCATTTTCAGGAATATGATCGGTCTTATCCGCGGACGGATCTACTACAACCTGCTGAACTGGTATCGCTTACTGGCCATGCTCCCGGGATACAAATTAAACCGCGGTTTCATGGAACAGATGATGGGGGTCAAGGAGCGCCTTGCAGACAAATTGCAGACGGAAGGAAATCCGAACCGCCGGGGGGAGCGTATACTGGATCTGATCCACCTGCTGAACACCCTGGTGGGGGTCATCACCAATTATTTCCGCCTGCGCCGAAGGATCAAGCAATTTTATCAGCGCTTGCACAAAGCTTTAGGTGCGTATGGATTGGATCTCGCTCAATTTCGACCCGATGAGCTGATTGGGATCTATAGGGATTTAGAAAAACGGCTTCTGAAAAAATGGGATGCCCCGATCGTGAATGATTTCTTTGCCATGATTTTTTACGGGCTTTTACAGAAACTGTCGGTTGACTGGTGCGGTGACACCGAAGGCACCCTTCAAAATGATCTCCTGCGCAATGCAGGTGGCATGATCAGCACCGAGCCGGCCGAACGCGTAAACCAAATGGCCAGATTGGCATCACAGAATAAAGAACTGGTTGAGAGCCTGTGCAACGATAGACCTCAAAAGATAGTGCAAAAGATGCAATCGTATCCCGAATTTCAATCAGCATACGAATCTTATATTCAAAAATTCGGTGAGCGTTGCATCAACGAGCTCAAACTGGAAAGCGCAACCCTGCATGAGGATCCCCGGATGCTCCTGCGAGCGATCGGTTCTCTGGCCATGGACCACACCCCAAACGAACCGACCCAAGACGATTTGCGGGCAGTCAACATCGATCTTCGAAGCCAGGCTGAAGAGCGCGTTAACTCTACTTTGGCCCGACACCCGCTTCGATGGCTTATATTTCGCTGGGTGCTTAAAAATGCACGCGCTCGCGTCTGCGATCGAGAAAACCTGCGCTTCGAACGCATGCGCGCATTCGGCCGCGTCCGAAAAATTTTTGTAGAACTCGGCCGTCGTTTCTATGGACTCAATCTTCTGGAAGAACCCCGGGACGTCTTCTATCTCGAGCTGCAAGAAATCTTCGCATTTGTGGAGGGCACGTCGACGTGCACCGACTTAAAAAACCTGGTGGCTTTAAGAAAACAAGAATTCAAGCGCTTCTCCCAGATGCAGACGCCCGCCGATCGTTTCGAAACTCGCGGCATCGTCTATCAGGGCAATGAATACCTCACAAGCCGGCGGACCGATGATCTGCCGGGTATTATCCATAAGGGCATTGGGTGCTGTCCGGGCACCATATCCGGACGCGTGCGCGTGGTTAGAGACCCGCGGGAGTCATTGTTGAAGGCCGGAGAGATCCTGATTGCCGAGCACACCGACCCGAGCTGGATCTTACTTTTTCCCTTGGCATCCGGCCTGCTTGTCGAGCGCGGCAGCCTGCTTTCGCACTCAGCCATCGTGGCACGCGAAATGGGCATTCCCGCCATCGTCTCAATCCCCGGAGTGACCGCCTGGCTCAAAGACGGCGAATGGGTGGAACTGGATGGCCGTACCGGTGTGGTGAAGAAAATAGAAACCCCTCATGAGGAGGTACATCATGTCCAGTGAGGTGAGTCACAAAGCCGATTTTTCAATTATTCGTTATGCCCAATGCTGGGAAGATGCGGATATTCTAATTGAGGCATTGAACATTCAACCCGATCATGCCTGCATGGCCATCGGTTCTGCAGGTGATAATGCCTTGGCGATGTTAAGTCAGGGCCCCGAGCGTTTGATTGCCCTTGACATCAGCCCCGCCCAAATTGCCTGCCTCGAGCTTCGCGTGGCCGCTTACAAAGAACTTGAGCACGGAGAGCTTTTGGAGCTGATCGGCTCATCGCCCAGCAGTCGGCGTCTTTCACTTTACAAGCGTTGCCGATCGCTTCTCTCAATCGATACGCGCCAATTCTGGGATTCCCGCCCAAATGATATAGAGCTGGGAATCGGCAATATCGGTAAACTTGAAAATTACTTCCGGTTCTTTCGAACCCGTATCCTGCCGCTGATCCATTCCCCGGCCCGAATAAACCGTTTGTTTGGGTTAAATGACCTTCAGGAGCGTAAAAATTTTTATCATAACGGCTGGGACAATCGCAGATGGCGTTTGATCTTTAGAGCTTTTTTTTCCCGCTTTTTATTGGGCCGTTTTGGTCGTGATCCCAATTTCTTCAATTATGTCGAAGGCAATGTATCGGAGCGCTTTTTGGAACGTGCACATTACGGTATGACAGCGCTCGATCCGGCCAACAACCCATATCTCCAGTGGATTTTCTTCGGTTGCCATAAAACCGCGCTTCCCTATTCGTTAAGACCTGAAAACTTCAAAAAGATTCAGCAGAATATCGATAGGCTGGAATGGCGCATGCAATCCGTTGAAGATTTCTTAGCGACCCCAGATGCGGCCTCCATCGATCGTTACAATTTAAGTGATATTTTTGAATATATGTCCCTGGACAGCTATCACCATGTATTGGAACGACTGATTGCCTGTGGCCATAGCGGCACCCGACTTGCTTACTGGAATCTACTCGTACCTCGCCGGAGACCCGAGTATCTTGCAGCTCAACTGAAGTCTCTATCTTCTCTGGCCGATGCGCTTTACCGGAGCGACAAAACGTTTTTCTATAGCGCATTCATTTTGGAGGAGGTCGTATGATCGAGAATCCTTATCTATCGGTTTTATTGGTTCTGATCCTCACATCAGGCTTGATGGCAATCATACGGGTTTTGCAGAAGCGATATGTCCCGCACCCGGAGCTGTGCCGGAAATTAATGCACATCGGAAGCGGTATCATCGCGCTCAGCATACCCTGGCTTTTTCAAAGTACGCAGCCGGTATTGCTGCTCTGTGGGATCTCACTCGCCGGATTGCTGGCGATGAAGCATTTAAAATGCTTAAAACGAAACATCGGCAGGGTTGTTGGTGATGTTAAGCGGAGGTCGTCAGGCGACATTTTTTTTCCGCTGACCATTGCAGTTTTATTCTTGCTTGCGAAAGACGACCCTCTTTTCTACTGCATCCCGATCCTTATTCTCACTTTTGCAGACGCAGCGGCTGCCCTGGTCGGTATTTATTACGGTGTACTGCATTTCGAGACCCCGGACGGGGTGAAAACCGTTGAAGGCTCCCTCGCATTTTTTCTGGTGGCTTTTCTTTGTGCTTACATCCCCATGCTTTATTTCACTGATTTGGGCTCAAAAGAAATACTTCTAATGGCATTTCTGCTCGCTTTTCTGCTCATGATCGTTGAAGCCGCAGTCGGATGGAAAGGATTGGATAATCTGCTCATACCCGTATGCGGTTTTCTGATTCTCAAAGGATTAATTCCTTGCACACTGGCCGGGCTGATCAGTCAGACGGCCATAACCCTGAGCCTATCCATCTCATTCATGCTGCTGAGCTTTCGAATCCGGTTTCGCAGCCGTGCGCTTGTGTGAGGTGTTTTGGCTGAAAACCTTTGAGAGAATTTAAAACTTTAGATGAATGAGGCCAAACGATGCAGAAATTAAGACGTGCACAAACCCAACTTGACCTGGAGCTTTTCTGTTCAGCTTCCGGCGCATATGACCTGTTCCCGGATATGGTGGTGTCCCACCGTGCCGATGAACATTTGATGGTGGTAGAGGGCGACGTCAATGTTAAGGCGAGATGTTCAATGTGGTGGACTTCAGCTCCCACTATTCCAAACGCGCGCTTAGGGCTGATCGGCCATTATGCGGCCGATTCGCAAGCAGCCGCAAGCGTCTTGATTACCGATGCGTGCCGGCGCCTGGCCGTCAAGGGCTGCTCCCAAGTGATCGGCCCAATGGATGGAAATACGTGGCGGCCCTACCGTCTGATTACGAAAAGAGGCCGTGAGCCCATTTTTTTCCTCGAAACGGACAATCAGGATACATGGCCGATGCATTTTATTACCAGTGGCTTCAAGCCTCTTAAAACGTACTACTCCTCTTTGGCAACCAATTTGAGTTGTCCGCAGCCAAAAATTCACCTTCTAAATGAACGCCTCATGAAAGAAGGAATAACATTTCGTCGGATAAACCTCGATCGATTCGAAGATGAACTGCAACGGCTCTATGCACTATGCCTGTTGAGCTTCAGCGAAAATTTTTTGTTCACACCCATCGGCGAGGAAGAATTTTTAAATATGTATCTTCCGCTGAAGTCATTTATTCGCCCTGAGCTGGTGTTAATTGCCGAACATCATGATTCTCCGATTGGACTGGTCTTCGGCATCCCAAACTATCTCCAGGCCAAGCGAGAACAGTCCATCAATACCCTCGTCATAAAAAATTTAGCCGTCCATCCTGCGTATAGAGGTATCGGTTTGGGAAGTGTCCTTTTTGCTGCATGTCATTCAGCTGCTAAAGAATTGGGTTACACGCGGGCAATCCATACCTACATGAGAGGGGATAATATATCGCGCAAGATCTCAACCCGCTATGCACGGCCGATACGAGAATACCATCTTTTTAAAAAGGAACTTACCGAAAATGAATGTCGTTGACGTATTAAAATTGCAAACCTGTGAAAATCCTCAATCGGTCGCTTTAATAACACCCAAGCATAAAAGGATCCGAACGCTTACTTTTGGCGAAATCGAAAAAGCCTCCGCCAAGGCGGCCACATCTCTGTGCCAGGCAGGGCTTCGTGCCGGAGATGCGGTGCTGGTTTTTCAGCCCATGTCTGCCGATCTTTATATCGCCTTGCTTGCCATCTTTCGTCTCAAGCTTGTCGCTGTGTTCATCGATCCCGCAGCTGGAAGAAGACACATCGAACGCTGCTGCAAAATAATCCCCCCCAAAGCGCTGATTGCCAGCCCTAAAGCCCATGTGCTTCAATTATTATCACCCGCATTGAGACGCATCCCGGCCAAGTTTTCAACCGGATTGCGCCTACCCGGAACCAAACCTTGGAATCGCTGGAAACGATGTGCTGCAAAAAGAGATATTGCCCCCTGCGAACAAAACACGCCCGCATTGATCACGTTTACCAGCGGAAGTACCGGAGAACCCAAAGTGGCCGTAAGAACCCATGGTTTTCTGCTTGCCCAGCACCGTGTGCTTGCGAAAGAATTGGGCCTCACACATCAAGACAAAGTTCTGGGCACGCTTCCCATTTTTGTCCTGTCACACTTGGGCTCAGGTGTCACGAGTTTAATGCCGGTTGCAAATCTACGCCGCCCTGGTTCTGTCAAGGCGGGGCCGATTATCCGGCAAATTCAAACCTGTAAGGTAACAAATATCGAAGCGTCGCCGGCCTTTTTCGAATGTATTGTCAAGTATTGCCACAAACACCATATTACGCTGCCCGGACTCAAAAAGATCTTAACCGGCGGGGGGCCTGTTTTTCCCCGTTTGCTGGACCAACTCAAGCATATTGCCCCCAAAGCGCAAATTGTAGCGGTTTACGGTTCAACAGAGGCTGAGCCGATTGCACAGATACCCAAAGCGTCCATGGGTGATAAAGACATCCAATCCATGACTTCCGGAAAGGGGCTGCTCGCTGGGTATCCGATTAAAGACATCCATTTGAGGATTATTCCAGACCGCTGGGGGTCCCCAATCGCCCCGCTCAGTCGATCTCAATTTGAAGCGCTATGCCTGCCGCCCGGCAAGGTCGGGGAAATCGTGGTAAGCGGCGATCACGTTTTGCCGGGATACTGGAAGCGCCAGGGCAATTCGGAAACCAAATTTAACGTCTCCGGAGAAATCTGGCATCGGACCGGTGATGCCGGTTATTTAGATAAAAAGGGCCGTCTCTGGTTACTTGGACGCTGCATCGCACGCATAGAAGACTCCCGTGGTGTTCTCTACCCGTTTGCAGTTGAAAGTGCAGCCAGCGAATATCCCAGCATTCGCCGTTCGGCCTGCGTGGCACATAAAAACCACCGCACCCTCGCGGTTGAACTGGAAGACCCTGAAGGTGCCAAGGATATGAGCGCCCTGAAAGCGAAACTATCCTGGGCAGCAATTGATCGTATCGAAGTTCTAAAACGCATTCCGGTCGATCCACACCACAATGCAAAAATTGACTACCCCGCTTTAAATGCCCTGTTAAAGAGACTTTTTCAAAACAATTAAAATATTTGTGCTTGCCCCGTGAAAACCACTCATGTTAAGTAGAATCCGATTTCCAGCTCCGAATCGGCATTTCTCAAATTCAAAGACGAAAGGGCTTCAAATGAGTGGTGATGTGTACCAACGACTGGCCAAGGTGCTCGATACGTTACCCAATGGTTTTCCGGCCACCGAGTCGGGGATCGAGATAAAGCTGCTGAAAAAAATATTTCGGCCTGAAGATGCAGAATTGTTTTGCGATTTGCGGCTCAATTGGGAAACCGCTCAGCAGATATCAGAGCGCACCGGCAGGCCTTTGCCGGGTTTGGGGGCGCATTTAAACGAAATGCGGAAACGCGGGCAGATTTTCGGCGTGGATGTCAGCGGTGTTAAAATATTTAAAATGCTTCCTTGGGCATTCGGTATTTACGAGTTTCAGGTTCATCACATGGATCGTGAATTAGCCGAAATGTGTGAAGAATATGCCGAAGCTTATGGCACCCAGTTTTTTAAAAACAAGCCCCAGTTGATGCAGGTGGTTCCGATTGAAAAAGAAATCCAGGCGACCCATGAAGCCTTGCCGTATGAAAAGGTTTCCTCCATTATCGAGACCGGACAATCCTTTTTGGTACAGGACTGCATCTGTAAAAAAGAACAGGGGCTGCTGGACAATCCCTGCGATCGCCCGCTGGAGGTCTGTCTGGCCATCGCTCCGGTTGAAGGGGTTTTTGACAACGCTGCTTACGGACGTCCACTGACACGGGATGAGGCCTATGCGCTGATTAAGCAATGCGAAGAAAATGCGCTGGTTCATTTGACCTGGAATGTGGAAAGCGGGCATTTCTTCATTTGCAACTGCTGCGGGTGCTGCTGCGGTGTCCTGCGATCGATAAATGAATGGGGCATATCAGACGCAGTCAACGCCTATTATTATGCTGAGATCGATCCGGAAGCCTGCAGCGCGTGCGGAACCTGTGCTGACGAGCGTTGCCAGGTTAGCGCCATTGCCGAGGGTGACGATACTTACAGTGTTCTACAGGAAAAATGTATCGGATGTGGTCTGTGTATCGATACCTGCCCGTCAGAGGCCATCCAACTCGTCCGTAAGCAAAATGCTGAAATTGCATCGCCGCCGAAAGATGAAATGGATTGGTATGAGAAGCGCACAAAAGTAAGAGGCATTGACATCAGTCAGTACAAATGATTGGGGTCGAAAACAACCTACCTCACAAGGCCGAACAATCATGATTAAAACCCGGGACCGGGTCGCCCGGATGCTGGAAAAATACTGTCAGGCTGAAGTGACGACAACCGTGCTAACTCCCGAACAGCCCGTCTATGCATTTGAAGCCTGATTAATTGAGGGGCGTTTTTTTTAATTGACCGCGGAATGAGTCAACGACCACACGCACAGCGGGTGGATTGGAAAAACTTTCCGACCCCTCGATTAATTACATCCGCTGACAACTGAAATTGAAAAGAAACACAAAACAGGTTTGCAGCGTACATGCAAAATGGATGAAAATCCTGAAAATAGAAACAATGCCCGCATCAAATACAGGGCGCCGGTAATGATAGAAAAT
>JASFGH010000106.1:0-9840 GCA_050123865.1 Desulfobacterales bacterium
GAGATGAAGGTTTTGATATCAGTTTTGGGAGGGTGATGGTGAACGTGCTGCCTTGATCCTTCTCACTGGTAACGGTTATATCGCCCCCGTGGGCGCGGGCGATGGCGCGGGCAAAGCTGAGGCCCAGGCCGATGCCGGCCTCCGATCGACTGGGATCACATCGATAAAAACGCTCAAAAATGCGGGCGCTTTCTGTATCGGAAATACCGATACCCGTATCCTTAACCGTAAGGGAAACGATGCCATGGTCGTCCGCATTAACCGTTGCGTTAACTCTCCCGCCGGTGGGTGTGTATTTGATGGCATTATCCAGCAGGTTGGCGATCATTCTTTGGATCAGCCGATTATCACCAAAAATATTGAAATGACCGGCAACATCACACGCTAATCTGACGCCTTTATCCTCTGCCGGCGCTAAAAATAAATCACAGGCATCCCGCACCACGGCACCAAAATCCATTTCCACCGTATCAAGCTCGTTGACGCCGGCTTCGGTTTTGGAAATGACCAGCATGGTGTTGATCATGTCCAACAAGCGATCACACTCTTCGATGGTGCTGGCCGCCAGGTTTTCATAATCTTTCTCAGAGGCACCGGTGGCCATCGAAACTTCGGATAACCCCCGGATGCGGGTGATCGGACTTTTCAAATCGTGGGCAATGTTGTCACTCATTTCCCGGATACCGGTGACCAGCGTCTGAATGCGGTCGAGCATCTGGTTGAAGGTAATGGCCAACTGGTCAATCTCGTCCTGATTTTTTTTCACCGGCACGCGTTCATTGAGGCTGCCCTCCGATATATGCCGGGCCGTTTGCGTCACGGTTTCAACCCCCGCCAGGGCTCTTCTGGCCATAAACCATCCAATAATCGCTGCAAAAATAAATAATGAAGCCATCGTGAGGACAAATATTTTGCGAAAGGCTTCAATAAAGCGGGTATAGCTTTCCATGGATTGACCCAGCTGCGAAATGATGTTGCGGCCGATATGGGCGTACAGAATCCTGATTCTGTGTTTACGATCGGGCAGGCTGATGGTATCAAAAACCGGTCGTTTATCTCGGATCAGTTGATTGATGGCCGGCTTGCCGACGCCGATATCCAGCCAGTAGGACATATTCGAGGAAGAAAATTCCTGGCCGTCAAATGAAAGTAATCGAAAAAAAATCTTCTTTTCACCGGCAGCCTGAGCCTCAAAAATAACCTGACGCTTAACCGCTTCGATACCCTGCAACTTGAGAATTGAAGACAGGGTACGCGCTTCACCCAACAAATCTTGATCGGTACGATCCTGGATAACGGACGTAATTAAAAAATAGAAAAAGAAAAAAGCCACGCAGGAGGTGAGCATAAAAATGCCCGCATACCAGAGGGTGAGGCGAAACGCCAGCGTATGACGGGCATTATTTATCTTCTTTAAGAACATAGCCGACTCCGCGCACCGTGTGAATCATCTTTTTGGAAAATCCTTTGTCTATTTTTTCACGCAGCTTGTAAATTCTGGATTCAACCACATTGGTATGGGGATCAAAATAATAATCCCAGACATGTTCCATAATCATGGTCTTTGACACCACCCGGCCGGCATTACGCAGCAGGTACTCGAGCAACGAAAATTCCAATGGTTGCAGGTCAATTTTTTGGCCGGCCCGCACCACTTCCCGGGTAATCAGATTCATGCTGATATCTGCGACTGTCAGTTTGGTCGGCTCGGCAACATCGCTGCTGCGCCGAATCAGGGCCTGGAGCCGGGCCAGCAATTCTGAAAATGCAAAGGGTTTCGTCAGGTAGTCATCCGCACCGGTCTGCAGCCCTTTTACCCGATCATCAACGTCTCCTTTGGCACTTAAAATAATGATCGGGGTTTTCAATTTTTCGCGTCGTATGTTTTCAACCAGGCTCAGGCCGTCCATTTTGGGCAGCATAATATCGATAACAGCAGCATCGTAGGGTTCGGTAAGCGCCATATGCAAACCGTCTTCACCGTTGTCTTCGTGATCTACGGCAAATCCCTCGGCCTTTAAACCTTTAATGATAAAGGATGCAATCTTTGGATCATCTTCTACCAGCAGAATACGCATGATTAAATCCTAGAATAATTTATGTACATACGACCATATAAACTATTAACTTAGCTCAAAATGCAAAATACGAAACTCGAAACAAATCTAAATATCAAAATCCACAATTTTCAAAACAATAATATACACGCATTTGGACTAAAATTTGTATCGTGCAGCAATTGCAGCCCATTCTTGCTCTTTGCGTGTCGCCAATATCTCAAATCCCATATTTTTCAAACGGGCAACCACCAGTTTTTTATTTTCTGCGTACATACCCGAACAGACAAAGATGCCGTCTTTGTTCAGAGCCAGAGGTATTTCATCCAGCAATTCTAAAATTACATGCGTAAAAATGTTGGCTGCAATAAAATCATAGGTGCCCGTGATGCCGGTCAACAGATTGCCGGTAAACAAATTATAGTTTTCTGAATCCAGGCCGTTTAATTTAAGATTGGATGCCGCCACGTCGATGGCAATAGAATCTTTATCAACACCACATACAAAGCCCGCGCCCAGCTTGGCGGCTGCAATCATCAATATACCGGAGCCGGTGCCCAGATCCAAAAACGAATCACCTGGGTTAAGATAATCTTCAATCATATGTATACATAATGCTGTGGTCGGGTGCGTTCCGGTACCAAAGGCCATACCGGGATCCAGTTCCACCACAATATCACCCGGTGTGGCTGTGTAATCGCACCAGGTGGGCTTGACGACTATTTTTTGCCCTATTTTTTGGGGTTCAAAAAAGGCTTTCCAGGCCTCGGCCCAGTCTTCCTCATCCAGCTCTTTATAACTGACGCGGTAAAGCAGGATAACATTTTGTTTTAGCAGAGATAGTTTTTGTTCCAGATCTCTGCAGCGTTTATTCGCCTGCCGGTCTTTGGGAAAATACCCAACCACCGCGCGTCGCTGTGGTCTTCCAATCGCGTCCTCGGCCCAATCTTCAACAGGCACTATGTCCGGATCTTCTTCGACCACACCTGTAAGGCCAAATTCAAAAAACAGGTTGGCAATGAGCTCAGCAGCCAGGTGGCAGTCCTCAGCATCAAAAGCAACTTTGACTTCAATCCATTTCATTTTTGAACTAACTCACCACAGAGCACACAGAGATCACAGAGAAAAAATTTAAGCTTTAATCGTGAATTATTCTGCGCAGTCCGTTTTTTAATATCTTAACATTAAAATTTATCAGAAGTCCCACTCTACAATCTGACAATTTCAGATAAGACAGGAGCTGAGCGCTATGTATCGGTAATAGTCGATCAATGGCTTTTAATTCAACTCTGTGTGCTCTGTGATCTCTGTGGTAAAAATTAAAATTTTTCCTTGGGCGGGTTGAAATAGCCGAATTTAAGCTTTGGAAATTCCCGCCGGATGAGTTCCAGCAGATTGTGCATGCCCATAGGCTTATATAGGGCGGTCACAGCCTGCATTATCTTAAAATAGCGCAGCGGATCGTAATTCAAATTGCGCCACTGAATCATGTGAATCGGATAGGATGCCAGAAATTTTTTCAAAGCCTTAATTTCCCGGGCAGTGTCGCTAAACCCAGGGCAGTTTAAATAATTAATCGCTACAAAAAGCCCGCGTCGCAGGGCAAGATCCACGCTTTTCTGAACATCGGCAAACCCGTATCCCTGGGGACGAAAATAGGCCTGATAGCACGCCGCGCGAACACTGTTCATGCTGACCCGTATGCTGTCCAGTCCGACATCGATGACCTTTTGTAGAGCAAGGGGTAGGCTGGCGTTGGTGTTCATGTTGATAGTGCCCCGTTTTGTTTTAGAACGGATCAAACAAATCGCTCGTGCAATCACCTCGGCTGCCAGCAACGGATCTCCTTCGCACCCCTGTCCAAAACTGACCACACTGTTTTTAACCCGTTGGATATGCGCCAGGGCCACTTCCGCTATTTCTTCCGGCGAAGGGACAAAGCCGATGCGGTCCTGGCTATGCGGAATTCCGCTATGTTTCTGCAAAGACAGGCAGCCCAGGCAACGGGCATTGCAGTGCTGGGCGGTGGGAAGTGGCGCTTCATAGCGGCTTAGAAAAAAATTTTTAGCCGCAGGGCACCCGTACTGTAAGGCACATTTTTCCAGATGCACCCGCAGGCGATTGTCTGGCATCAGCTGGCGCATTCGGTCGATGCCGCCAGCAATATCCTCGGGTTTCATCAACCGCAGATCCTGGCGTTTTTCCCGATCCACCCGAATCACCGCAGATCGAAATTTACCCCGGTGCCAGCCCACCGCACCATATGAGAAAAGTGGCAGTGCCTGTGCTTCTGGGGTTTCTACAAATGCGCCCAGATGGGAAATAACATAACCCGGGGAATTAAATGTGGTCACCGGATATAAGGCCTGGCCGGGCGCATACGGGTTCTCATTTACGGTTTCAATCCGGCCCGATTGCAAATTCAACAAAACCGGCCGGCGTTGCGGCAGGTACATCAATTCGCTGCCAAATGGCATGTCGCGGGTATTGGACAGCGTCAGCGGTATGGGCATTGCACCGCCAGCACCCATTGCAGCATAGCCGTCGAGCTCAAAAATTTCTCCATCCGCATTGGCCACGAGCGCTTTTAGCAATTTTTTTTTCATTTTGACCGATTTGAAATCCGATATCTTCGCCACCCATGTTGCTTAAGATTATTCCATTGGGGATAGAGGTTTGGTTAACCAGCGGCTTTTAACGATTTGGCGAATCGGCTGTTTGACGATTTAACCCATCCGCTTTTAGCGGTACATAACGCATTTGGACGTGCGCCCATCCACCTTCAGGTTAAAGGGCTTGTCGAGTCGGACATGGGCCACGTGAGCTGTTTGGTTGATCGCCGGCTGGGCGGTCAACCAGTTCCAATCGATGAAATCCGAATCCCGGTCCAGAACGGTTGCATAGGTGATGCCCAACGTGGTGATATTGTGAAAAAAATGCGACCCCTGGGATGGATCGGCCTTTAATTTCGCTGAATCGGTCTCAACCATCGCCCCGACTCCGCAAATTTCGGCCCAGCTCACCGGGATTCCCAGCCAGCGATCGGCTGAGCCCCATCGACCTGGGCCAACCAGCAAATATTTGCGGGATTCGCTCAACAGGCCGGCGTTTAGTTCGCCGATCTCCCGGGCAATTTGCGGGGTTTTGGCCGCATCAAATTCATCGGGCTTTACAAAGAGGATGTCGGCCATATCATTTTTTTCGGCATTGCCCAGTGCATGCGATGAAACACAAAACGAACGGGCGATTTCATCAGAGCTGATTTCAACTTGAAGCAGTTCCGCACGGGCTGTCATTGGCCTGAGCTGTAGAAACGCAAATTCGGATTTTCGTTCCGGATCCTGGGACATATGAATTGAAAATTCGAGCTCCACCGGACAGCCCATTCCTTCTTGGCCTAAATCCAATGCTTCAGCCAGCACTTCAGCCAGCGGAAACTGGCCGTATTTTAAAACCTGAGCAAAGGTCAGCACCCGATAACCGGGCATATGGGCCGAATCCCGGATGCGATGTTCCTCAGGGATATAGGTGCTGGCCAAAAGCTTTACCGGCGCTTCGCCATCGGCATCGCTAACATCTCTTTTGGCAAGATTGGCATCCTCTAAAATGCCCACCTCCGGTGCATCACCAGCCATGTTCAGGGCGTAAAAAAACTGCTGGGAGTTCTCCAGGATATCGTCGACGGTGGAACGCTGCGGCAATAATTGCGGATATTCGGGAGAAAAGCGCAGGGCTTTTTCACCTTCCATGACCGTTTTGCCCAGGCCCAGCGCCACTGTTGCGATGCCTTCTTCGGGCTTCATTTTGGCAAAGGGGTAATAATTATGGGACTGGGCGACACCGGATATGGTCGGATAAAAATATTGACCGTATCCTTCCCCGACCAGTTGCTGAATAATGACGGCCATTTTCTCTTCTTCGGTGCGGTGACCGACGCGTTTTGAAAAGGCCTTGGGGTCTTTGAAATACGTTGACGCGTACACCAGTTTGATGGCGTTGATCAGCTGGTACAGGCGTGAGTCGAGATCCGCATGATCATTGGGAAGCATATAGGTTCGATACAAACCCGCATAGGCGCGAAATTGAGCATCCTCCAGCAAACTCGACGACCGAACTGCCAGCGGATACGAGATGCGTTCAAGATAGGCACGAAGCTCATTGGCAATCCAGGACGGAAAATTGGCATTAAGAAAGATCTGCGCAATTTCTTCATCCGGCATATCGGATTTGGCCAGCTCCTTGAGATTATTTTCCTCGATAAAGGCATCAAAGCCTTCGGTGGTCACCACCAGCGTCTGGGGAACCAGAATGTTGATATCTTCAAATTTTTTCTGGATATCCGGCAATCGTTGCAGCAAATTGGCAACAAAGGCCAGACCGCGCGCCTTTCCGCCCAGAGAACCCTTGCCGATTTTAAAAAATTCAGTCGCCGGATCAAAGTCGCCGGGATCAAAATTGACCACCACGCCTTTTTGGCGCCGCTTGCGCCAGGTTTGAATCATCGAAATCAGGTAGTCGCGGTGGCTTTCAATGCTTGCGAAGTCATCATAACGCAGCGGGCGCATTTTGGATGCCAGTACGATTTCGGTGCGCGCAAACAGCCACCTGGATAAGTCATTGCGGCTGCAATGATGAACAAAGCTGTCTTCAGGAACGCTCGCCAGGAGTTCTTCGAATTGCCGCAGATTGAGCGCACGGGCGATTTCGCGGCCATCGGGCTTACGAAAGACAAAATCGCCAAATCCCAGCTGATCCACGAAAAACGAGCGCACCTCGGCATGCAGGCTGGGCGAGTTTTTATCGACAAAGGCAGCCGGCACGCTTTTGGCCTTCTCGGCATTAGAAGATTCTGAACTGGCCAGCAAAAGCGGTATATCGAATCGTTCTTTTTTGATCCGGGACAGAAAAGTCACACCGGCATTTTCATCGAGAACACCATTGTGCGGGAAGCGAACATCCGAGATCACACCCAGGATGTAGGGCTCAAATTTTTTAAACAGTCGCAACGCTTCTTCGAAGCTTTCGGCCACAAGGATTTTTGGCCGTGCCCGCATAGTCAGCAGCTTATGTTCTTCGTGGTGCCGGTACTCCATTATGGCCTGGGTCTGACTGACCAGTTCTTTGTAAAGCACCGGCAACAAGGAGGAGATGTATGCCGGAGAATCCTCAACAAAAAGAATGACCCGGATGCCGGCAAATTCGGTATCGTGCTCGACGTTAAGGCGATCTTCGGCACTTTTGACGAGTGCCACCAGAATATCGGTGTTGCCCGACCAGACAAAGCAGCGGTCAATGCCCGGCGGGCGGCTAAAATCCATTAAGCTTTTCTGGGCCGGTGACGGCAGAGAATCATGAGCCAGCAAAACAATCGGCAAATCGGGAGCCTTTTTTTTGATTTCCTCACCCAGGGTAAAAACATCCATATCCGCCAGCTGGCTCATGGTGATGACCATGTCAAATTTCTTTAGATTCAGCATGGCCAGGGCTTCCTGGGCGCTGGAAACCCAGGTAAAGCGGGGTGGATTGCTCAGGTTCAGGCCACGATATTCATGAATAATGCGTTCTGACAGACGGCAGTCTTCTTCCAGAATCCAGGCATCATAAGGGGTCGAGACCAGCAAAATGTCCCTGACCTTGCGCGCCATCAGTTCGTGAAAAATTTTAAACCGCGGATCAAAATCTTCGGCAAAGCTTTCGATTTCTAGCGCCATACGTGTACCCATCAAAAAAATGAAGGATTATAGCCTGTATGGTTATTTCAACCATATCTTTAATCAAATCGCAATAATTTTGGACTTGGCATTCAAAAAGGTTCTGTATTATAAGATCTTAAAGCAAATCGGCCAGTGTCTATTTTAAAAGTAAGGAACTGATTGTGAACATCTGGATGACCCTCAAAAAAGCATTGGATTTATATCCTGAAAAGATTGGCGTCGTCGACGGTGAGCGATCGTATACCTATCGGCAGGTTGGTGAGCGCGTGGCCGGGTTGGCGCGCTATTTTCAGAAACAGAGAATTCAACCCGAAGATCGCGTTTCCATTCTGGAAGTCAATTCGCATGCTTTTCTGGAAACCTACTATGCCGCTGCCGGAATGGGCGCGATTCTCAACCCGCTCAATTATCGCCTGGCCGCCCGGGAAGTCGCTTTTATTTTAAATGATGCCGGCAGTCGCTGGTTGATTGCCGCAACGCGCTTTGCAGATGTCGTCAGGGGCGTGTTAAATGAAGGCGTGCCCATCGAAGGGATTGTTTGGATTGGCGACCCACCGGATGAATCATTTCCGCTTCAGTGCCACAGCTATGAGGAAGCCATTTCTACCAGTGTTGGGTATTTTGAGCCCATATCGGTTGATGAGAACCAGGTGGCCCACCTGTACTACACCAGTGGTACCACAGGGCGTCCCAAAGGCGTCATGCTCACCCATAAGAATGTGTGCAGCCATGCCCTGGGAACCATCGCCGAGCTGAAGCTGGTGGACACCGATGTATGGGGCCATATTGCCCCCATGTTTCATCTGGCCGATGCCTGGGCCACATTTGCCATTACCTGGGCTGGCGCGCAGCATGTAATGGTCGCTCAATTTGAGGCCGAAGCCGTCATGGCCACCATCGAACGGCAACAAATAACGCTGAGCAATTTAATTCCCACCATGCTCAACCTGATGATTAAACACCCGCGGGTGGGCGAATATGATTTTTCCAGCCTGCGAGAAATTCTAAGCGGGGGCGCTCCGATTGCACCCGAGCTGGTGAAAAGCATCATGGAAACGCTGGACTGCGACTACATTCAGACCTACGGCATGACCGAAACCAGCCCGTATTTGACCTTCAGCATCCTAAAGGAGCATTTGCAAGCGCTGCCGCATGATGAGCAAATAAAATATAAGTCCAAAACCGGCCGGCCGGCAATCGGTGTGGATCTTAAAATCGTGGACGAGCAGGGAAATCCAATTGCGGCGGATGGGCAGCAGGTGGGGGAGATCTGGGTGCACGGAGATACCATTACGCCCGGTTACTGGAACCAGCCAGAGGAGACCGCCAGTGCGTTTAGCGATGGATGGCTGCGCACCGGGGATCTGGCCACCCTGGATTCGGAAGGCTATGTCAACATTGTGGATCGCAAAAAAGACATGATTGTCACCGGCGGCGAAAATGTATATTCCACTGAAGTTGAAAATGTGCTCTACATGCACCCCAAGATACTGGAGGCCGCGGTTTTCGGTGTGCCGGACGAACGCTGGGGGGAGGCGGTCAACGCCGCCGTGGTACTCAAATCCGGTGAAACCGCCAGCGCGGATGAAATCATCGCCTTTTGCAAAGAACATCAGGCGTCTTATAAAGCTCCCAAAACCATTATTTTTTTAGATGAGCTGCCCAAAACCGGATCGGGAAAAATCTACAAAAAAGGCCTGCGCGATCCTTTCCTGCAGAAAAAGACGGACAAATGATTCATCAGATAGAAAACGATTTTACTTTTGTGTCCCTTTTGCCTCGATTAGCAGAGAACACTCACAGCCCGAAACTTGATACCCAAACCTTCTTCAATAATATAAGATCACCTTTTAGGTTCTCCTGTTGAAGCTGTCGAAGGTCCCCCTTGAAACGGTGTAAAGTGCCCCACCGAAATAATTTTGCTGAACTCATTTTTGAGATCGTTTTTAGTCATTGGTGTGCTTCACGATATGGCCCAACTCTGGAAAAATCAGCCGGGTGCAGGCCAGTTTGCAGGCATTGAGGCTGCCCGGCATGCAAAACACAACGGTGTTGCCGATAATCCCTGC
>JASFGH010000107.1:0-9785 GCA_050123865.1 Desulfobacterales bacterium
GGCCGGTAATAAAACCCGTCAAGCTGCGCGGTGGTCGCCAGCTTGCACAGGTTGCGGTACCCTTCTTCATCCTGGGCCAGCAAAATTAAATGCGAAAGGTCTTTGTTGTCCAGCGGGGTCTTATCATACCGTGTTCGGGGGGCTACATAAATCTCACAACCGATAATGGGCTTGATACCTGCTGCACTGGCCTTTTGAAAAAACTCAACCGCACCAAACATGGTACCATGATCGGTAACGCTGACCGCTTTCATTTCGAATTCGGCCGCACGGCGTAGGAGGTCATCGATGCGGATAGCACCGTCTAAAAGACTGTACTGGGTATGAACATGCAAATGAACAAAATCAGGTATGGCTTCAGTCATGAATGTCTCATTTCAAGATTAAATGTGGATAAAAATACAAGCTAAACCTGGGTCAAATATTTGTGAGGGCAATTGGGCAAGACGTCAATAATTATATCATAGTTGAATTTTTTTTTCGATGCCCTACCTTTCAACACATCTCCGCTTGCCGGAAGAAGATAACACGACCGAATTTCAGCAACAGGCTACTATTCAAGTGAATAGTTCGGCGCCTCCTTTGTAATGATCACATCGTGGACATGACTTTCACGCATTCCCGCAGCACTGACTTTCACGAAACGGGATTTTTCGCGCAGCTCATCCAACGTGCGGCAGCCGACATAGCCCATACCGGCCTTTAATCCACCCACCAGTTGGAAAATGGTTGCGGAAAGGGACCCCCGGTATGGAACCCGGCCGACAATGCCTTCCGGGACCAGCTTGTCCTCTTCCGCTTTTTCGGATTGATAGTAGCGGTCCTTGCTTCCTTTTTTCATGGCTTCGATGGAGCCCATACCTCGGTAGACTTTATAACTGCGGCCCTGAAAAAAAATCTGCTCTCCGGGCGTTTCCTCGGTGCCGGCAAAAAGGCCACCGATCATTATAGAATGTGCACCGGCGCCGATCGCTTTGGTAATATCACCGGAAAAACGGATGCCGCCGTCTGCAATCAGAGGCACGCCGCTTTTGGCGCCTACAGCCCGGCAATTCTGTATAGCGGTAAATTGTGGGACGCCGATCCCGGCCACGATTCGGGTGGTGCAGATGGAACCCGGGCCGATTCCGATTTTAACACCATCGACGCCGACACTTATCAAATCTTCTGCGCCTTTGGCTGTTCCCACATTACCGGCGATCAGCTCAATTTCGTTATGATTGCCTTTAAGTTTTTGGATAGAATTTAGCACATTTTCGGTATGCCCATGCGACGTATCAATCAAAATCACATCAGCACCGGAGTCCAAAAGCGCTGCTGTGCGAGCCTCCATGTCCGGCCCCACCCCCACGGCCGCGCCGACTCGCAGCCGACCCCTCCGATCCTTGCATGCATTGGGATACTTTTTTAATTTCTCTATGTCTTTAATGGTAATCAACCCCGTCAGTCGCCCTTTGGGATCGACGACCAGCAGTTTTTCGATGCGATGCTGATGCAGCAGCTTTTTGGATTCCTCCAGGCTAATGCCTTCCGATACAGTGACCAGATTATCCTTGGTCATTACGTCAGAGACATTTTTTTCAAGATCTGTCTCAAAGCGTAAATCCCTGTTGGTCACAATTCCCACCAGCTGGTCACCTTTGGTCACCGGTACCCCGGAAATGCGATATGTTTCCATCAACTTGAGCACTTCCCCGACTTTCTGCTCGGGATTTATGGTGACCGGATCGACAATCATGCCGCTTTCAGATTTCTTGACTTTGTCAACCTCCATGGCCTGGCTTTCGACGCTCATGTTGCGGTGAATGAAACCCATGCCGCCTTCACGAGCGATGCTGATCGCTGTGTCCGCTTCAGTTACGGTGTCCATGGCCGCGCTGACGATCGGAATGTTCAGATTAATGTTGCGCGTCAGGCGGGTGCTGACATTGACATCCTTCGGTAACACATCGGAATAATTTGGAATAAGAAGAACATCATCAAAGGAATAAGCCTCTTCCGGCGGTATTTTGGGCATGGGACTCCTCCGTTAAAATAGTTAGGCATCCGAATAGCAAAACCCATCAGCTTTCGCAATCCTTTTATTTGCTGCCTTGACAATAGGCCCGGCGGCATAATAAAAGCAATCTCCTGTATGCATCAAAAATACATTGGTTGAGCCCGTTACCGGTTAGCCCGTTGACCGGTTAAAAAATCAGTTATTTACGCATTTACTACCGGCCCAACCGGAAACCGGACAACCTGATAACGTGGCCACCTGATTCTTAAGATAGCTTTGCGAAAACGCATACAACTATAGACAGACCCAAAAATACATGCTGATTAAAATAAATCCCCTGAATCCCCAGGCTCGACTCATACAAAAAGCGGTGGATATTTTGACAAAAGGCGGTATCGTCGTTTATCCGACCGACACCATTTACGGCATCGGCTGCGATATCCTCAACAAAAAAGCTATCGAGAAAATTTACCAGCTGAAACAGCGAAATAAAAACAAACCCTTTAGTTTTATTTGCTCTGATCTTAAAAATATTAGCCATTATGCCAAGGTATCCAATTATGCATATAAGACAATGAGACGATTATTGCCGGGCCCGTATACTTTCATCCTGGAGGGTTCTAAACTGGTTCCCAAGATCATGCTCACCAAGCGCAAGACAGCCGGCATCCGCGTGCCGGATCATAAAATATGCTTCGAACTGGTCAAGGGTCTGGGTAATCCCATAATCACCACTAGCGCAACGATGCCCGACGGCAGCATGGTAAACGACGCCTCTTTAATCCATGACGTTTTTAGAAACCGCATTGATTTGGTAATCGATGGGGATATCGCGCCGGGGTTGCCATCAAGCGTCATTTCTTTGATCGATGACGTTCCGGAGGTTATCCGCAAGGGGGCGGGGGATGTCAGCATTTTTGAATAAAAAAACCTCTGCCCATTACCGGGCAGAGGTTTTGGTTAGATGCATTTTATAAATAGCTTTTAAGTCTTCAAATAGCTTTTTAGTCTTCGTTGAGCTTTTCCTGCAAATTCTCGCGTAAAATCTCTCCAAAGCTTGAAGTGGCCGGCCCCATGTTATTCACATATTCGCTGAGCAGATTTTGCTCGTCTTCAATTTCCATACGTTTAATCGACAGGCCGATACGCCTTTCATCGCTGTTGATGTTCATCACCCGCGCGGTGATCACATCGCCAATTTTAAATTTTTCCGTAGGTGTTTTAATTTTTTCCTTGCTGATTTCCGATACGTGAACCAGCCCTTCAATGCCTTCTTCCAGCTCAACAAATATGCCAAAATCCGTCAGGTTGGTGACGGTTCCGGTTATTTCTTTACCGACCTTGTACCTTTCGGCAACGCTTGCCCACGGATCATCCTGCAACTGCTTAATACCGAGCGAAAAGCGCTCGTTGTCTTTTTCGATATCCAGTACGATGGCCTGCACGACATCTCCTTTCTGATACAACTCCGAAGGATGTTTGATTCGTTTGGTCCAGGAAATATCGGAGATATGAACCAGTCCATCAATGCCTTCATCGATACCGATAAACAAACCGAAATCAGTGATGTTCTTAATTTTTCCTTCAATGGTCGTGCCGATCGGGTATTTCTCACTGATTATGTCCCAGGGATTGGGAACGACCTGTTTCATGCCCAAAGAAATCCTGCGGCTATCGGGTTTGATATCCAGCACCACAGCTTCCACTGCTTCACCGACGGAAACGACCTTGGACGGATGTCTGATCTTGCGCGTCCATGACATTTCAGAAACATGAATCAGGCCCTCAATGCCTTCCTCAAGTTCGACAAAGGCACCGTAGTCTGTCAGACTGACGATTTTACCGGTCACACGCGAACTCACTGGATATTTTTCGGCTGCGGTGGTCCATGGATCCTCATTGAGTTGTTTCATCCCCAGTGAGACTCTCTCATTTTCCAGGTCGAGATTAAGAATTTTCACCGTAATGGGGTCTCCAATTGAAAAAAGCTCTGAGGGATGCTTTACCCGACCCCATGAGATGTCGGTAATATGAAGTAGGCCGTCAAGGCCACCCAGATCCACAAAGACACCGTATTCAGTAATATTTTTGACGACGCCATCGACAACCTTGCCCTCGGCAATCGTTGCCAGAGTTTCTGAGCGCTTTTTCTCCAGTTCTTTTTCCAGAATGGCACGACGGGAAAGAACGATATTGCTGCGCTTGCGATTATATTTTAGAATTTTAAAATCAAATTCCTTGCCGACCATCTCATCCAGATTTCGAATCGGCCGCAGATCCGCCTGGGATCCGGGCAAGAATGCCGGAACGCCGATATCGACCGAAAACCCGCCTTTGACCCGGTTGGTAATCGTCCCTTTTACAGTACCTTCTTCATCGTAGGACGTTTTAATCGCCTCCCAGACCTTAATATTGGCTGCTTTATCTTTAGACAGCAGGACACGCTCATCCTCATCGTCCCACCATTCAACCATAACTTCGATGGCATCGCCGATTTTGGCGGTGACTTCTCCTTTTTCATCCAGGAATTCTTCAATCCTGACCTGTCCTTCAGACTTGTAGCCGATATCGATCAGAACATGATCCTTGTCTATCGAAATAATCCGGCCGGTGACCACTTCACCTTCGGCAAAACGCTTGAAACTTTCTTCATACATGTCCATCACGCTTGCCATACTTTCCACCGGTTCTGTTGTGATGTTTTCGGATGATCGCTTTAATGATTCGTCTGCATCGGGTGCTTCAGCTTGCGGTTGATCGCCGGCATCCGGCTGTTTGCCGTCGCCCTCAGCGGTAGGCTCAGCTTGTACGTCATTTTGAGTTTCATCCTTGTTGGTTTCGTCAGTCATGAAAAAATAATCCCCCTTAGCCTAGTTTATTCTACCGCCTCATCGGCGGTATAACCTCATACTTCTAACAGAATAAGGAAAAAAAGCAATCCTTAATTTTAATTTTTTTATTGAATCACCAACTGTTATGCTTATGTAAAAAATAGCGCCAATTAAAGGCAGCTACCCCTTTAACCGGTCGATATGCGACAGCATTGATTCTACAACTGCCTCAATAGATAACTCTGTGGAATCAATCAAAATTGCATCGTCTGCGGGCTTAAGAGGTGCCAGGCTTCGCGTGCTATCGTTTCGATCGCGGCGCTGCATATCCTTTTCAACCTGTTTGAGCGACTGATCGGATTCGGATTTTATTTCATCAAAGCGACGCCGGGCGCGGGTCTGAGAAGATGCATCCAGGAAAAATTTAATATCCGCAGTCGGGAATACGACGGTTCCCATATCCCGACCCTCAAAAACAGCCGCTTTCTGACGCCCAATGTCCTTTTGCACGTCTAAAAGATACTTGCGAACCACCGGTTTTGCCGAAACGGCTGATGCAAGCATGCTGATTTCAGGCGTGCGAATATGATCGGAAATATCGGTGCTTGCAGAATAAAGCCGCAGCTCGTCACCTTTTTGTATAAACGCAAGCTGAAGCCGCTCGCACAGGGCCGTCAGGTCCGAATCGCTTTCAGGATCTATCCCCTGACGTTTGACTTCATAGGCAACACCGCGATAAAGGGCCCCGGTATCGATATAGCGATACCCAAGCCGTTGCGCAAGTGCCCGGCTAACACTGGTTTTGCCGGCACCGGCCGGGCCATCTATGGTGATCAATAGCTTCTTCATCTTTTTACAGGCATCAGCTTCCAATCTATTTGTTCCGAGTTGCCGGTAATTCGTTTTCAGGTGTGGGCCTTCGCCGCGCCGTAGCGGCTACGTCCGCGCAGGCGGGTGTGGGGTGTCAGGCTCTTAAGTTCCGCCGCTGGCGGTTCTGGTGTCAGGTGTCAGGTTTCAGGGACGAATATGAGGCCTGACACCTGAACACTGAAACCTGAAACCATTTTTTTGCTGACACCTGACACCTTTATAGCACCTGCTCGAGCGCATCCAAGAATCGGATATTTTCTCCAGGTCTTCCAATATTGATGCGAATATGCTGCGGATATCCATAAGATGCCATCGACCGTACAATGACACCCAGGGGCAGAAGCTTTTTAAAAACATCATCCGCTGATTTTCCGCGGCTACCGACATCAACCATAAAAAAATTGGCCTCAGACCGGACATAGGGCACATCGAGGTTGTCGAGGGCCGCATACATGCGTTCACGTTCGGTATGGACCAGTTGCAGCGTTTTCTGCAGAAAATCTGAGTCCTGCAGAGCCGCGGTTGCAGCCACCTGAGCAAGCATATTGACATTAAACGGCTGTCTGACCCTGTGGAGCAGTTCGGCCAGGGCAGGCGGCATTGCACCGTAACCGACGCGGAGTCCCGCTAACCCATAAGCCTTGGAAAAGGTACGCATGCCCACAATCGCTTTATCGCCGGTTAAAAAATCGAAACTATTGGTGCAATCGGCATCCTCCACAAACTCAATATAGGCTTCATCCAGCACGGTCACGACTTCAGGCGGTATTTTAGCAATAAAATTTTCAAACTCTGGTTTTGAAATAATGGTCCCGGCAGGATTGTGCGGCACATTTAAAAAGATCATGCGGGTTTTAGGACTGATTTTTTCAACCATTGCCGTCAGGTCGGTTTTGAACGACTGTAACGGCACCCAAACCGGCTGCGCGCCCACGCTGCGGAGCGCGATCTCGTAAAAAAGGAAGGACGGTTGCGGTAAAATCACCTCATCGGAGGCGCTTAGCAAAACACTGGTCAGCAAAGCAATGATATCATCGGATCCATTGCCCAGCACAATGCTGGCCGGATCGATATGGTATTTTTCAGCAATCGCCCGGGTCAGATGGTATCCGCCGGCATCTGGATAACGGTGCAGGTCATCCATCGCCTGCCGTATGGCTTCAACAGCCATGGGAGATGGGCCCAGCGGATTTTCATTCGAGGCCAGTTTAACGGAATTTTTGATCCCATATTCGCGTTGGACGGCCTCTATCGGCTTGCCGGGCACATAGGGTTTAATCGCTGATATGTAATCGGGTATTTTCAGTTTCATTTTCGCTATAAAATCCGAGCGACAAAGACTCATAGATATTGAGGTTTAAAATATCATTTAAAGAATGAACACGAAATCACGAAAATGTAAAAGCACGAAATATTTTTTCCGTGTTTTCGTCATTTCGTGCTTTCGTGGTAATTTTAATTTTCGCACATTACGAAGTTGCTAATGCGGCTTCCTTGCCGGCATCAAGCGCTTTCATGTTAAGGGGAATCAGCTTTTCTTTGCGGGCGAATTTCGCTTTGACCGATTCCCGCAGCAGTTCAAAATCAACAACCTGGCTGCGACTGACAAATGCCGCCAGCGCCACGATATTGGCTGTTTTCACATTCCCCAATTCCTTGGCGATTTCGATAATGGGGACTTTAATGACATCCACGTCATCCCGACCGGCATCGATCGATATCATGGAGCTGTTGATAAAAATTGTGCCGCCGGGCTTTACAGACGGCGCAAATTTTTCAAGAGAAGGTCGATTCATCGCCACCAGGTGCCTGGGATACCGAATGATCGGTGAACCAATGGGTCGGTCACTGGTTACCACCGTACAATAGGCGGTTCCGCCCCGCATTTCCGGACCGTAAGAGGGAATCCAGACGACCTCATACCCCTGTTGCATGGCGGCCTCTGCCATAATCTGGCCCATTAGCATTATCCCCTGACCGCCGAACCCTGCAAATTGGACTTCGTTTTGCATGTTACCTCCCCTATTACGCAAGCAGCAGAGACTACGTTTTATAGTGCAAATATATGAAGTTGCCCGATTTCCATGAGTTGCAACTTGCAAAGATCATGTTCATGTTAGCGCTCACCTTTAACTGCAGCCTGCTTATCCCTTACTGCGAACCGTCCTGTGTTTGCACCTCATTGCCATCTTCGGGCGTCTTAAAAACACCCAGCGAATAATAGGGCAGCATCTTCTCTTTGGCCCATTTGATGGCATCCAGCGGGGTCATGCCCCAGTTTGTCGGGCAGGTGCTGACCAATTCGACAAAACTAAAACAGGTATTTTCAATTTGATAACTGAAGGCTTGCTTGATCGCTTTCTTGGCTTTGTTGATGTATTTCGGGCTTAAAAGCGTCTGACGGGTAATATAGGCCGGGGTTTGGAGCGCTGCCAGCATTTCGGCCATTTTTACCGGCATACCGGTATCCAGAACCTTGCGGCCAAAAGGTGAAGTCGTTGTCCGCTGCCCCGGCATTGTGGTCGGTGCCATCTGGCCGCCCGTCATTCCATAAACCGCGTTGTTGATAAAAATGACGGTGAATTTTTCGCCGCGGTTGGCGGAATGCACAATCTCGCTCATCCCGATGCTCGCCAGATCCCCGTCCCCCTGGTAGGTAAATACAACCAGGTCCGGCCGAACGCGCTTGATACCGGTTGCCATCGCCGGAGCGCGGCCATGGGCTGCCTCCTGGAAATCAAACGTAAAATAGTTATACATCAATACAGCGCAGCCCACCGGCGCGATACCAATGGTCTTGCCGCGGACGCCGAGCTCGTCGATGACCTCTGCGACAAGCCTGTGGGCAACCCCGTGGGTGCATCCCGGGCAATAGTGCGTGATGGTTTCGGCCAGGGCCTCGGGCTTCTGAAATGTTTTTCCCATTTCTTTTCTCCTATTTTCAGTCAATTTGTTAAATGGTTAACTGGTTCATTGGTTTGATAGAAAAAGTACTGATGGTGAAAACTTAAATTTATTCAACCAATCGACCATTTAACTATTTGACCAATTTACGAATCTCCTCGATGACCTCTTCGGGTGTGGGAACCTCACCACCGCATTTACCGTACCAGTGCACCGGCCGTTGTCCTGAAACACTGCGCTCCACGTCCTCCACCATCTGCCCCATGCACATTTCGACACATAGTACCGCACAGCAGCTTGTCTTGCCGGCTGCGTCATAAATGGCCGTTTTGGGGAAAGGAAAGAGCGTCTGCGGCCGAATCATGCCGATTTCAATACCCTGATCTTTCAAATTATCAATGGCGGTGCGGCAAACACGACTCATTGTGCCGTAACTGACAATGAGCAGGTTGTAATCTTCATCAACGTTATACGCCTCGTAGCGCACTTCTTCTTTTTCCATCTGCTCATATTTGGCGCGTAGCATCAAATTGTGGGCATTGAGCTCCTCTGGATCCAGATAGAGGGTTTTTACCAGGTTCCGCCGGTCACTGCTGCGGGTGGCCATGCCGTTAGTCGCCCATTCATCCTTATTGGAAGGCTTGGCTTTGAGAGTGTCTGGAAATTCGACCGGCTCCATCATCTGACCGATGAGACCGTCGCCCAAAATCATGACCGGGTTGCGGTATTTTTCGGCCAGCGCAAAGGCGCTCATCATCATTTCAACGGCTTCCTGGACACTGGCCGGCGCCATGACCAGCAGTTTGTAATCACCGTGCCCGCCCCCTTTTACCGATTGCATATAGTCGGCCTGGGAAGGCAAGATGCCACCCAATCCCGGACCGCCGCGCATGATATTGACAAACACGGCCGGACACTGAGCAGCTGTAATGTAGCTGATGCCTTCACTCATCAGGCTGATACCGGGGCTGGAAGAAGTCGTAAAAACGCGCTCCCCGCAGGCAGCAGCACCAAAAATCATGTAGGATACCGCCACTTCGCTTTCCCCTTGTAAGAATGTCCCACCCTCTTCGGGTAAGCGGCGCGATAGATATTCAGCTACTTCAGATTGAGGCGTGATGGGATAGGCAAAATAGTTCAAACAGCCGGCCCGGATCGCAGCTTCACCTATTGCCTCATTG
>JASFGH010000108.1:0-9751 GCA_050123865.1 Desulfobacterales bacterium
ATAGAAGCCAAAAACGGAAAGAATTTTCTTGAAATCATTTTACAACAGGCTGATCACAGCGGGGTTCAACTAGCATTAATGAACAGTTTTAATACCCGTGCTGCAACCCGTGAGGCCTTAATCCAAATTAATCCCCCACTGGCACCGCTTCAATTTATCCAGCATAAATTCCCAAAGATCCAGCAAACCGATCTGCAACCGGCCACATGGCCAGACCATCCGGAATTGGAATGGAATCCGCCCGGACACGGTGATGTATTTACCGCACTCCATACTTCCGGCATGCTTGCCAACCTGCTAAAAGACGGGATTCGGTATGCCTTTATTCACAATCTTGATAATCTCGGTGCTCAGATGGAACCAGGGCTGCTGGGCTATTTTGGCGAACACCAATTTCCGTTCATGATGGAGGTGGCTGAAAAAACCCCTGCGGATATCAAGGGCGGCCATCTGGCCAGGCACTGCAACGGTCGTCTGATTTTGCGTGAAGCCGCCCAATGTCCCAAAGATGAAATAAGCGCCTTTCAGGATATTACCCGCTACCGGTTTTTCAATACCAATAACATCTGGATTAACCTGGAAGCTTTATCGACGTTATTTGAAAAAGAACATACCCTCCATCTGCCCATGATCCTTAATCCCAAAACAGTGGATCCCAGAAATGAGAACAGTCCGGCCGTATACCAGGTTGAAACGGCCATGGGCGCCGCTATTTCACTTTTTGATGGCACCACCGCCGTACGGGTGCCCCGATCTCGATTCTTCCCTGTCAAATCCTGCGATGATCTGCTGGCGCTGCGCTCAGATTGCTATATTCTCAAAGATAATTGTCAACTGCACCTGAACCCGGAGCGCAGGTCGGCCGGCAAACCGGAAACCGTCAAGATAAAACTGGACCCGAAATTTTATGGAAAAATAGATCTTCTCGAGCAACGCTTTAAGGAGGGGCTTCCCTCTTTGGTGGATTGCGAATCCCTCAGTATCGAAGGCGACGTCTATTTTGAAAGCGGAGTGGTCATCCAGGGCGGGGTGTCAATCAAAAATACGCAAAACCAAGCGGCCGTCATCAAAAAGGGAACCCGCATCAATCAGGACCTCACTTTTTAAAATCTAAAATCCCCAATCCAAAATCCAAAATCAATTTATTCTCTTTGACGAATCACATATCGGATCGTGACCTTATCCTTGATGCCGGGTGCTATTTTCAAAGATGCCGGACTCAAAACCAGGTTAGCCGATAATTCGCCTTTACCCGTTAACTCATCGAGCAGCACTTTTTCGGTATAAATTGTTTTGATTTCTTCAAGGATGCGTTTGCTGCCGGTGATCTTAACCGAGGTCGGATCACTTATCGCATCCACTAGAATCAGATTGTCGGGAAGTTTGCCCACCCAGTCGATCTGGACCGGCAATTCTTTTTTGATGGTCTCATCGATTAAAACATCAACCTCAGATGGCGTTACTTCACGCAGCACAATCCCGGGCGGCAATGAAATGTTATCAGTAGTAATCGTAAATGTGTTGGGTCCAACGCTGGTTTTGCTTAAATCCAACCGGACGCCGACCTGATCCGGTGTGATGGATTTAACCAGAGCACCTGACCCGCTTAACACCAGGCTAACGGATTTTACCGACGTATCAACGATTTCAGTGCCGGCTGCCCTGTTGATATAATCTACCGGAATATCTAAAGATACCAGCGTATCCTGCCCCCTGGATACACTAAACCAGATGCCGGTGATAAAAAGGATGGACAGCATCGCGGCAGATGCGATTTCAAGACCTTCTTTTCGAGCGGTCCCTTTATCGATGGCTGCGGTGCCCACATGCTCCTGTATATAATTTTCCAGGGTTTTCTTCTGCTTGATTTCGCGCAGGCGGTTGCCCTTGGCAACCAGTACATCGCCTCTTTCTTCCGAGACCACAATGACCAGCGCATCGGATGCTTCGGCCAGCCCCAGGGCAGCGCGATGCCGGGTGCCATAATGGGAGGGCATATCCTCACGTTCTGATAGCGGCAGGATGGCACCCACAACCGTTATCTGATCTCCCTGAACAATGGCGGCACCATCGTGCACCGGATTATCGGGCCAGAAGATACTGGCAATCATTTCTTTGGTGATCAGGCCTTTCCAGGCCGTACCGCCCTGCAACACGCCGCTCAGGTCTTCTTTACCCGGGAAAACGACCAATGCACCGCATTTGCGGTCAGCCATCTGAAATACAGTTTCAGCAATAATTTCGGTCGGTGTCGTGGCCGTCTTATAGGACAGCCCCCAGAGAATGGATTTTAAATTTTTGGCCTGCAGTACCCGGCGAATTTCGTTGCGAAACACCACGATGATAATAATGGCCCCAACAGCCACGATGCCCTGTACAACCCAGCTGGTGACGATAAGCCCCAAAGAGACGGCAATTCGTTGCAGAAACCACAATACGGTCATGCCGATGAGGACCCGGAAAACATTGGTTCCTCTGAAGAGAACGTAAAAGCGGAAAAGAATATAGCTGTTTACGCAGATATCAACGACGTCCTGCCAGCGAATGGTGGATATGAATAAATTAAAATTTTCCATTACGCTCATTCCGTAACACTGAATCTTAAAACTTCCAGGACATTCCCGGTCTCATCGGTTATTTCTACCCGCCAAGGACCGATATCGGTTTTGTTGAGCTCGATGCTGCTGTATGTTGACCACCTGGGCGGCTTGAGCGTTAGCCGAATTTTGGCGCTGGGCACATCGCGATGATACCAGTTATGGTAGATGATCATTTTTTGCGGCACATGGCTGAATGACGTAAAACAAACGGCTTTCTTTTGCTTGACGGAGAAGACACCCGTCGGATTGCGGGGGGCGTTAGAAAAAATATCTTCTGCCATCAGCGCCTGAAACAGCACAAGCTGTGCGGCATGGGCGCTGCCACCAATTTTGACGGGGAGCAAGGGCTTGATAAGAAAAAGGCCAAAAGCAACACATACGAAACAGGTACAAAACCAACGAATTCTCATATTGTATTTTTCCATTTTAAAATTAAGACTATTGGCATTCAAGCAAGTTCGGTATACAGTTCATTATTGGGTTTTTGCCAAAAACGCCATACTGCCAAATCTATAAATATTTCTTATGCTTATATTTTTGCTTTTTCAAGGAGAAATTCGGTATTATATATATACCAGCGTTTGGAACATGTAAACTCAGTTTGGCACGGCACAATCGTATTCAGCAACAATATTAAGCATTCATCTGAGGCACGGTATAGAATTCCAAATATTGCCGTCATTAGCAGACGACCTTTATTCGCTTAAGGTTTACCAAAAGATGAATCGCTGAAAAAATGGCTTGGTCCTGCTGTAATGGCTCATGACGACCAAATAATTCAGGATCCCGCTCCGGGAACGCGTCTGGTGCGCTTTTGCGGAGATCTGCTCAATTTTACCCTTCAACTGCCCAACTCCCAGGCCGGTAGTGCATGGGTGCGTACCAATATTGGTTATGCCAGCATCATCAGAGATGAAATTGTCCGAGAGGTCGAAGAGAAGAAAACACCGCTCGGCAAAGCCTGGTTCGACCTTCCCATGCAGCGTCTGGATGAACGGCGTTTTGCAGCGACGCTGCCGTTGTGCGAAGCCGGTCATTTTGAAGCAAAATGCTATTTTTTAAAGGAAGGCGAAACCCAGCCCACATGGCCGCCGGGGCCAAACGCAGCCATTAACGTGGAATCGGCCGACGCCTGCTGTGCCAACATCATTTACAATGCCTTTGTGCGCCAGTTTGGCCCCAACAAAGCCGGCCGGCATGAGCTGAATTCAACTGATGCACAATGTGTTCAGAGGCTGGATCACAGCGGTTATACCGTTATTCCGCCATCGGGTACATTTCGTGACCTGATTAAAGACCTCGATTTTATTATCGGTGAGCTCGGGTGCCGCTTGCTGATGCTGCTTCCCATCCACCCCACCCCGACCACCTATGGGCGCATGGGAAGATTCGGCAGCCCTTATGCCGCCCTGAGCTTTACCGAGGTTGATCCCGCCCTGGCGGAATTCGATCCGCATGCCACCCCGCTGGAGCAATTCATCGAGCTGATGGATGCCGTGCACCAGCGCAATGCCAAGATCCTGATCGACATTGCCATCAATCATACCGGCTGGGCCGCGCGCCTGCACGAAACCCATCCGCAATGGCTGGCCAGAAGTCCCGAAGGCCGCATCGAGGTGCCCGGGGCTTGGGGCGTTGTTTGGGAGGACTTGACGAAATTGGACTATTCCCAACCCGAGCTGTGGCAGTACATGGCGGATGTGTTTCTCAAGTGGTGCCGGCGGGGGGTGGACGGTTTCCGATGTGATGCCGGCTATATGATCCCGCTGAAGGCCTGGCGCTATGTCGTTGCCAAGGTACGGACCCAATTTCCGGATGCAACCTTTTTACTCGAAGGCCTGGGTGGTAAAATTTCAGTAACCCGTGATCTGTTAAACAGCGCTAACTTAAACTGGGCGTATTCCGAGCTGTTTCAAAACTACGACCGCACTCAGATCGAGCATTACCTTCCCGAGGCTATCGACATCTCGAGAAAAGACGGGATAACCGTGCATTTTGCCGAAACCCATGATAATCCCAGACTGGCCCAACAATCTGAAACATACGCCCGAATGCGAACTGCCCTGTGCGCTCTGAGTTCGCACAATGGAGCCTTTGGTTTTGCCAATGGTGTCGAGTGGCTGGCCACCGAAAAAATAAATGTTCACGACGCCGCATCGCTAAACTGGGGGGCGGCATCCAACCAAATTGCTGAGATTCGGCGCTTGAACCATCTGTTGAAGATCCACCCGGCATTTCACGAACAGGTCGCTTTGAGCATGCACCAGCAAAATGACGGCAATTACATCGTCTTGCTGCGGCACCATCGCCCGTCTGGAAAAAAGCTGTTGATTGTTGTCAATCTGGATCCTGAAAACCGGACCACCGCAACCTGGGACCCTGCATCAACGGGGCTAGATCCATCGATATTTTTCGACCTGCTCACAGGAAACCAAATAAAAGCTGCCAAATCTAATAACTTGTATACCCTGCAGCTGGAACCCGGCCAGGTGCTTTGTCTTTCAACTCAGGCAGAGGCGTTGCGGCAAGCCGGCCAGTATCCTGAACAACCCTTCGCATTATCCGAACGCATCGAATTTCAACGCCTGTCGGCCAAGGCACTGGAGGCCGTTTCATTCTACCGGGGTATGGATCAATTCACCCAATTTGACCGCTCACAGGCAGTGCATCAGCTAAAAGAAGATCCGCTGGCATTTTGCAAACAGCACGTTTCCAACGGAGAGCCGCCACGGGTCATCACTTGGCAATGGCCGCAGGATTTGCGGCGGGAAGTCATGATTCCGCCGGATCATTTTTTGCTCATTCGCGCTGATCGCGCTTTCCGCGCCCGCCTGGCCGATGGAGACCGAACGCTCGCTACGGAGGCCAGCCTGCCGACCGTCAATGAAAATCATTTTGCGTTATTTTTGCCGCTAGCGGTTCCGCAAACTGTACACCGCTGTACCCTCTCACTGTCGGTTTTCGAGCAAGCGCAGCCGTCCGGTTGTCGCCATGCAGAAGGCCATGTGATGTTGCTGCCCGCTGTTAGAGATCTGCTCATCAAGCAGGTATTTAATCATTCAGACCTGCTCAATGAGGCGTTTACCTTTCTGGCAACCAACGGCCGCGGGGCGATGATGCGCATTCCGGTTGCCTGGAACAGGCTTAACAGCCGTTACGACGGGCTGCTGGCCGCCAACCTTCACCCGGATGTACCCGAAGATCGCTGGATCATGTTCAGCCGCTGCCGTGCTTGGGTCGTTTATCAGGGGTATTCACAGACCTTAAACATGGATTGTCTCAAAAATTTCCGGACATCGACAGATGGCAATGGATCCTGGCAATATCATGTGCCCACCGGTCAGGGTGAACATGTTTTGCTGACCGTCCGCATAACAATGCTTTCTGGCCAAAATTCAGTGGCCTTGCACTTTATCCGTCATCCGGCCGAGAAACAGCCCCAACGACTGGCAGATTCCGAGCCGGTTGAAATCATTTTGCGTCCGGATATTGAAAGCCGCAGCTTTCATGCCACCACGAAGGCCTATCAAGGACCTGAAAATCAGTGGCCGCAGGCCGTGGATGCTTTTTCCAATGGATTTAATTTTACGCCGGATGCCGATCATCAACTCAGGATCCAGATGGATAAAGCCGTCTTTGTGCCGGAACCGGAATGGCTATATATGGTCCATCGCCGACAGGATGCCCGCCGGGGCCATGATCCGGATTCAGATCTTTTCAGCCCCGGTTATCTGTCGGTTTATGTCGAAGGCAATCAGTCCGCAACCCTGAGGGCCACCGCCGGCAAGGCACAGGATCTATCGAAAAAAGGCGCGTCTGTTACGGATCCCACGACGGCACCGACCGCAGCAAAAGATGATACCCACATAGCGGCCAGCGAAATTCTCAAACGCAACCTGGACCATTATGTCGTTAGACGGGGTGATTTGAAGTCCGTTATTGCCGGATACCCCTGGTTCTTGGACTGGGGGCGGGATGCTCTCATTTTTGTGCGCGGGCTGGTGGCAGCCGGAAAGGCAGCGCCGGCCCGCGATATTCTCATCCAATTTGCGCGTTTTGAAAAAAACGGTACCCTGCCGAACATGATTCAGGCCGAAAATGACGCCAACCGTAATAGTTCCGACGCACCGCTCTGGCTGCTAACCGCCAGCGCTGATTGGATCCGGGCGGAGGATGATGACACATTGCTGGCAACCGATTGCAGCGGGCGCACCCTGAGACAGATCCTGCTCTCCATCGGCCGGTCCCTGAAAAAGGGTGCCGGCAACGGGGTGCAAATGGACCCGGAATCGGGTTTGATTTTCAGCCCAACTCATTATAGCTGGATGGACACCAATCACCCGGCCGGCACGCCCCGTCAGGGCTACCCGATCGAAATCCAGGCTTTGTGGTTTGCAGCCTTGAGCTTCTTGGCTAAAATCGATTCGGCTGAATCCCGCTCGAACTGGCAGCAACTGGCCCAGCAGGTTCAACGCTCAATCCTGAAGTATTACTGGCAGCCGGAATTTGCATTTTTATCCGATTGTCTGCACGCCGCTCCCGGCCAAGCTGCCCGGGATGCCGTCGCCGATGACGCCCTGCGCCCCAACCAGCTTCTGGCCATCACTTTAGGTGCCATTACGGATAAGGACAGGTGCCGGGATATTCTGGCTGCCTGTGAAACACTTCTGGTGCCGGGTGCCATCCGCAGCCTGGCCGACCGGATGGTGCAACATGAGATTAAAATCATTCACCGGGGAGCCCTGATCAATGATCCCCGCCATCCTTACTGGGGAAAATATGAAGGTGATGAAGACACTCGGCGCAAGCCCGCCTATCATAATGGCACGGCCTGGACCTGGCCGTTTCCTTCTTTTTGTGAAGCATGGGCCATGACCTACGGAGAAGAAGGCAAAGCGACGGCTTTGGCCTGGCTATCCAGCGGAGCTCACCTTTTAGAGCATGGCTGCCTGGGTCATATTCCGGAAATTTTAGACGGCGATTATCCACACACGCCACGCGGATGCGATGCGCAGGCATGGGGTGCAAGCGAACTGCTTAGGGTCTGGCTAAAACTCAAATAGAAAAATCCAAATTACAAGCACCAAATTACAAATAAATCCCAAATTTCAATTGTCCAATGATCCAAACATTTGGGATTTTGAATTTTGGTCATTGTGATTTGTTTGCTATTTGTTATTTGAAATTTGATGTTGGTGAATTATGGTGCCGCGAAATCATCTTAATTCATAAACTCAACCGAACTGATAATGACAATAAGAATCTGTCATAAAGGATATATTGATTTTTAAGGCATTACGCTTTATTCTTCTGTAATTCAGCTGCAGGTCTGACGTGCATGCAAGGAACAATCGGCAGCGATGTCGGCCGCATAACATATTAAGGATTCGCATCAGATGAAAAATATTCAAACGTTTCAGGTGGTTCCCAGTATACCGAAACCGCTTCAATTTCTCGAAACCCTATCGTGCAACATGTGGTGGTGCTGGAATAAGGACGCCATCGAGCTTTTCCGGCGCATGGATCCACCGCTTTGGGTTGAGGCCAACCGCAATCCGATATTCTTTTTATCGAAAATTTCACAGAGCCGCTTTGAAAAACTGTCAAAGGACAAGGGCTTTCTTGCTCATTTACACGGCGTTGAGGAACAATTTCAAAGCCGGGTTCTGGATTCGGCCGAACGCACCCGGCCGGCCCTGGGGCCCGGGGATACGGTTGCCTATTTTTCAATGGAATTTGGCATTCATGAAAGCCTGCCGCTGTTTGCCGGCGGCCTTGGCATTTTGGCCGGCGATCATTTGAAATCGGCCTCCAATTTGAATCTGCCGCTGATCGGTGTGGGTCTGATGTATCGCCGCGGTTATTTTCGCCAGTATCTCAATCCGGACGGATGGCAGCAGGAAGCCTATCCGGAAACCGACATTTATGACCTTCCGGTCGATCGGGTACGAGATGCCAGTGATAACGAATTGCGCGTCTCGGTGATCGGACCGGAAGGCCCCATCCAGGCGGTTGTCTGGAAAATGATGATCGGCCGTATCCCCATTTACCTGCTGGACTCCAATATTCTTGAAAACCCCCTGCCGTATCGCAATATGACATCAAGACTTTACGCCGGTGATCAGAAAACACGTTTGGCCCAGGAGGTTCTGCTGGGAGTCGGCGGAATGCGGGCGCTGGAAAAAATGAACGTTCGGGTCAAGGTTCTGCACATGAACGAAGGGCATTCTGCCTTTGCCAGCCTGGAACGCCTGGCCCAAATAAAGGCCGAACAGAAGATCGATCTTAAAACCGCCCTTGAGATCGTACCGCGCACAACCGTCTTTACCACCCATACACCGGTAGCTGCCGGACATGATGAATTTCCGGCCGAACACGTCCTGCCGTATTTAAAGCCGCTGGAAGAAAAATTAGGAACATCGGCGATTGAAATCTTGTCCTGGGGCCAAGCCAACAAATCCGCTTCCAATGCACCCTTGTCGATGTTCATTTTGGGATTGCATCTGGCATCCCATTGCAATGGTGTCAGCCGCTTGCACGGCTCTGTGGCCCGGCGCATGTGGTCGCATGTCTGGCCGCATCGACCGGTTGAAGAAGTCCCCATATCCCATATCACCAATGGTATTCATATTTCCTCCTTTATTTCCCAGGAATTTGCCAATCTATTTGGACGCTATCTGGGGCCGGATTGGTATATGAGCTCCCGTAAACCTGAAAATATCAAGCACATAGACGATATTTATGACGAGGAGCTGTGGCGCAGTCACGAGATGAACCGTTCCCGTCTGGTACGCACCTGCCGGGAGCAACTGGTTAAACAATATGCGCGCCGCAATGCACCGCGAAATGTGATTGAAGCCCTTGAATCGGCATTGGACCCCAATGTGCTGACCATCGCCTTTGCCCGACGATTCGCAACTTATAAGCGCGCTTATCTGCTTTTTCAGGATCCCCAGCGTCTGGAAGCGATCGTAAACTCCCAAAAATATCCGGTCCAGTTTATTTTCGCCGGCAAGGCCCACCCGAAAGACGATGAGGGCAAGAACCTCATTAAGCAACTTTTTCATTTTGCCAGTAAACCGGAACTTCGTGATCGAATCGTTTTTCTGGAAGATTACGATATGCATCTGGCCCGTCATCTGCTGCAGGGC
>JASFGH010000109.1:0-9692 GCA_050123865.1 Desulfobacterales bacterium
TGAAGGGCTCCTGGTCCTGAAGGGGATGAAACCCGGCATGCAGAGCGCGGGTATCAAAACCCAGGCTCGAATCCGTCCGTTGCGGTTGCTGCTCCTTTGGATCAAAGATCCATGGATCTCTCATAAAAAATGGCTTTTCGTGGCTCATTTTAAGGCCTCCTCTTAAATTAGGCTCAGCCCATTTAATTTTTAGATTTTGCTTCTTCCAGAATTCTTTCTATTTCCGCATCCACCTCGGTTGGCAATGGTGCGGGCCGGTGATTTTTTAAAATACCTTTGATTTTTTCTTTAGACAGCTGCCCCATACTTTTAGCGCCCCTGGACTTCCAGTCTTCATATGTATTTCTGTCGGTTAGATCCGGCTGCCAATTTTCTTTAAAATGATCAAGCGTATGATCATCGCCAAGAAAATGTCCGCCCGGGCCGACCCTTTTGATACAATCGACCGCAAGGTATTCCTTGTCGACGCGAATACCTTCCATCATGCGTCTGACCTGGCCGATAAACTCATCACACAGAACCAGCAAATCGAACGAATAGGTTAGACCAAATTCCAGGTACCCCACATCATGCACGAGATTAGTACCCATCCAGCCGGACATCATGATGTAGGTAGCCGCTTCATTTACTGCCTGTTCATCGGCTAGCTTGGACGCACTGCACCCGCCAAATCCCCAGGTCGGAAGATCATAAAAACAGCGCCCGATTTGACAAAGACCGGCCTGCGTGATCATCGCTTCAGGAGATGAATAGGTGGGTTGCATGCTTTGCATATCCATGGGAGACATGCCTGCACCGAAAATAAAGGGTGCTCCAGAATTTTTTAACTGGTGGATGACGAGTCCCGCTAAAATTTCGGCATTGGCCTGGGTAATAGCGCCGGCCATGGTGACCGGACTGGTTGCTCCGGCCATGATACCGGGAGAATAGTTTGTGGGTAGATTGTTTTCAGCCATGAACAAAAGCTTTTCCATGGCTTCATTAATATGCACCAACGGCGAGGTCGGTTCGTCATACAATACAAAAATGGGCTTTCGACTGAGTTCTTCACGCCCGCCGACCACTGCTGCGGCAATGTTTGCGATATCGTTTAAAGAGATCTTGTCAGCCGCTGTAATCACCTGGGGCTTAGTTGAATTCCGAATCATAATTGCGTATTTGGATTGATATTGCAATTCGCTAGGAAAATCAGGTGCCAATCCCATCGACATGGTAAAGTCAATATTTGGAAGGGCATCCACCAATCTGACGGCGTCTTCCACATCCCCGGATAGAAACTCTCTGCGCTTGCCGGTAAAACTGTCCAACAGATTCGGACAATCGGAACCGGTGCCATAATAAACGTTCCGTCCCTCCAGAAACATCGAGGGTCTACCGCTTCTATCATACACGGTTACTCTTGACGGGGCGGAGCGTATCGCCCACTCAACCAAGCCGCTTGGGATCAATACCCGCCTCTCGTCCTTCACGTAAGCTCCGGCCTTTTGCAAAAGCTTTAGAGCCTTTTCATGATGGATTATCGTTCCGCAATCTTCCAGGATATCCAAAGCAGCAGAATGAATATCGCACATCTGTTCTTCGGACAGGTAATCGAGTGCAGTTGAGTTGAATCGTTTCACATTTAAGTCCATTGATTAAAATCCTCCTTGGCTGTCGACCTCAATTCAGCATGAAAACCGTCAGAAAATTTTGATTCGCACTTTTTCATAATAGCATTTTTTTGTCAAAGATTTCATGTCAACTTGATTTTTCAACTGTTTCTATTGGCTTGCCAAGTTCTTTTCAGTGTTGTAAATACCAACTCTGCGATTTTTCTCAAACAGCATTTCCGTGCGATTGCAAACCAAAAAAGCTGGAGCACGAATGACAGAACCACAACCATCAAACCAGGACATCTCCTTTGCTGTCGGATTGGTTACCATTTTTTTGTGCGCTATTTTCGGATCAAACGCCGTTGCCATTAAGTTGGCCTTTTCGGGTCTGGGGGTTTTCACTACGGCCGCAATCCGATTCAGTATTGCTGCGCTGGCAATTTTTGTCTGGGCCAGAGTAACCGGTCAAACCATCGGGCTTAAAAAAGGTCAGCTTCACCAGGTTTTGATTCTGGCGGTGCTTTTTGCGATCCAGTTATCCATGTTTTATTTCGGGCTCAGCAAATCCAATGCTTCTCGCGGTACGTTGATCGCCAATCTGCTTCCATTCTGGGTGCTGTTTTTGGCCCATTTTTTCATACCCGGTGATCGCATTAGCGGTCGGAAATTTCTGGGGATTCTGTTGGGCTTCAGCGGGGTCGCCTTTATGTTTGCCGAAACAAAAGGGGTATCAACCGGCTTCAGATTTGCGGAACTGATGATTCTTTTGGCCACCTTTATCTGGGCCTGCAGCGTGATTTACCTGAAACGGATCATCGCCGGCTTCAGCCCTTTTCAGGTCACCCTTTATTCCATGATTTTTTCAGTACCCATCTTTTTTATAGAAGCGCTTTTATGGGACGCACCGATGGTGTCGCAGCTGGATTCAAAAATCGTCGGTGCGCTTTTATACCAGAGCCTGGTTACCGCGGCCTTTGGATTCGTGACCTGGAACACCCTGCTGCAAAAATACGGGGCTGTGGCCCTGCATTCTTTCATTTTTATCATGCCGATTTCAGGTGTTGTGCTGGGAGGGGTGATTTTGGGAGAACCGATTACGCTTAAAATTTTGACGGCCCTGGCGTTAATCGTGGCCGGTATTTTAGTGGTGCATTTAAATCCCCGCAAAGCCGAACCCGTTTATCCCCTTGACAAAGGAATTTAGTTCAACCCGTTCCAAGTTCAGAAGACAGATTATAGTTAGCAGAAACTCGAAATCGTTATCAAACGGCCAGCAGAGATATAAAATTTTGACATTCGCCTGAATATTATATCGGCCTTAACCGGCAAGCTTGATACTCGTCTAACCCCATCGTTTGGTAACTAAACGCACAATAAAGCGAATCATGTCGTGTTTCCTTCCGGGGCCTTCCACGAAAAATTACTAAAGTATTTCCCCGAAGGGGCGAAAACTAATCTAGCAGCTTTCGAAACTGATGCATTGCTATATTTTAGATTTGCTGCTGGAAGGTAACCCGATCGTGAAACAATTTAATGTCGTTTTTGAAGGCGCTGTCACGGGGGGACACAAAGTTGAGGACGTCAAAAAAAACCTGGCCACCCTCTTTAAAGCTGATGTAAAAAAAATTGATCAACTGTTCGAAGCGCCCCAGGTGGTTTTAAAGCGCAACATTGATTACGATCAGGCCATGAAATTACAAGCGGCGCTGCAGCGCGCCGGCGCTGTTTGTGATGTTCAAGAGGTTATCCAGGATCTTGATCAGCAAGCCGCCGCACCTTCGGCCCCGCCACCGATTCAACCGTCATCCGGCGTTCACATGGTAGGTGGCGAAGTGCAGGGCGTGCACGAGCCGGCGACCGAGACCCAAACTGAAAAAAAGAGCGGTTCCGGGGTAGGAGATATCATTGCCGGTGTGGTTTTGATCGGTATCGGCTTTTTATTCGGCGGCTCTATTTTTTTGGGTAATCCCGGCCTGCTGGATTATTTCTTTGACGGCCTGGGGCTATTCTGGATCGGCAAAGGCATCTATCGGCTGGTGCGCTCCAAATAGCGGGCCACTGTGCACAGTGAGTGCAATTTCTCGGCTTAGCGGCTTTCAGAAAAAACAGGTCCTTTCACCGAAAGGATTTCATGATTTAGGTTGTTTCGCGGCGGCAGCCTCTTCCTCTTCCTGAGCAGCGGCGGCGGCAGCCGCAGCAGCTCCGGCCTCAGCGATCTTTTCAGCATCAGGCTTGTTTTCTTCGCCCGGCGGCATATAGACCGTGACGTTGCGATGTGCAAACTCAATACCATGCTGCGCGAACATTTCCTTTATCATGCGAAAAACCTCTCTTCGGATGACAAACTGCTCGCCGGGTATGGTCTTAAACTTCACGCGCATAATCATGGCCGAGTCATCTAATTCCCGAACCCCCTGGGACTTGACCTTATCCAGCAGGTTGGGTCCCATTGCAGGATCTTCCTCAATCGCCAGATTAATGCGTTTGATAATTTTACGGACCTTTTCTACATCGGTGTCATAACGCACCCGAAAATCAAGCTTGGTGATGATATAATCGCGGCTGTTATTGGTGACCGTGCCCATGCTGCCAAAGGGGATAGTGTGGACCGGACCCCGGGGGCTGCGCAATCTCAGGGAGCGCAGGGAAATGTGCTCGACCATGCCTTTGGTGCCGCTGGTTTCGATAAAGTCACCGACCCGAAAAGAATCATCGATTAAAAAGAAGATGCCGGCGATGATATCTTTGACCAGCGTCTGGGCACCAAACCCGATGGCCAACCCCACCACGCCGGCACCGGCAATAAGCGGCCCGATGTTGACCCCCAGAGAGGACAGCACAATCAGGGTCACAATCACAAATAATACCGAGATGACGAATTTGCGCAGCAAAATCAGCAAGGTCCCGATGCGGGAACCGCCGGCGCCGCCTTCTTCCATATCCTCATCTGTTTCCGGCATTTCTTCTTTGAGCTTGCGATCAATGCGGGCTTTGATGATCTGCCAGGTGATAAGTCCCAGCACGACGGTTATCAAAATACTGAGGATGGAGCGGGTAAACAGACGACCAAAGGATAGATCGATGCCCCATAACCGCAGCATGATGAAAAATAAAAATAAGACCAGAAATATTCGCAGGCAGCGGCTGATCAGCGGAATATAATGTTGAATATCCATCTTACTGTCAACCGGTTGCAGTTCATCAACCGGCTTTTCAACCGCATCCCCGCTCAAATCCACAACTTCCGGCAACTCGCCGGAAGCCATTTTCAGCAGGCGCTGGCCCCATTGATCCAGCCCGATAAATACCGGTATGATAAAAATGCTGGCAATGAGTCCGACGATGTCAGCATCTTGTTCAAGATAAACCTCATTGATCCAGTAGATCCCCATGCCCAGCACGTAAAGGATGGCCAGGTAATGCCAGTTGGGTGCTATCCGTTGCCAGAAAGTGTTCTTTTCCCGATTTTCACCTATGAGCCCTTCGGCGACTCGCTGCCGGCTTTGCCAGATCATGATCACCAGTGCCAGAATAACAAGTGCACCGGCGCAGCTGTATATCAGCATATACAGCTGGTTGCTGATCCCGGCCCGAAACAGGATAATGGCCGTTCCGGTGACCACTCCGGCAACGATGGTAATGCCGATAATCCAGCGATGCAGAAAAGCGGCATCCCTTTCCTGCAGAGGAAATAAACGCAGCCCTCCGGCTGCCGGCGCGAAAATTGTCGTGGCCGCAAAGGCGAAAACCAATATGTAGTAGCTGACAACAATGTACACTGAGGCGATCAGGTAACTCGGCTCGCCTTTTTTGAAGAACAAAACAAATAAGATAAAAGTCGCCAAAATGTAAATGACCACACCGGCTGCATTGAGCAGCATGCGCGATAGGACGCGGCCAAAAAATTCCAATCTGCCCAGGTGCATCGTTTGCAACAGTTGTTTTCGAATGACCCGTGTCGACCGTACGAACAGCATTTTTAAAATCAGACCACAGGCAATGATCAGAGCGGTTGCAAACAGAATGCCCACCAAATGAGAAGTACCCCTGTCGCCGGAGAGTTTTTTAATAGCCCGGTCCCATTGCTCCGAGTGCTCATGCGTTATGGATAAGACCGAGCCGATTTTTTTAAGAACCGCACTAGCCTTATCAGCAAAACGATAAAAGAAGTCCATGGGCGTGCTTCGTGCGGTGGGCAGTGTTTTCGCGGCGGTTTCCTGCTTTAGCTTTTGAGCCAGCTGCTGTCTGACCTGGACATCATCCATGGTGGCCAGATGCGCGTCGACCTCTTCGGGAGACATATCCGGCGGGACCTGGGTTTCCGGATTGCTGCTGGCAGAAGAGGTCTTTTTCATTTGAGTGACAGCTGCCGGATTGGCCTGTGACATTGCATGAGATGCTACCACCAAAATAAACAGCATCACTAAAATCAATGCCTTGCGCAGGTCAGCTCTCATCGGTTTGAAAAACATCGCCCCGTCCTCCTTGGATCAGATGTTCAGATGAAGCCAATATGACATTATGAAATCTTCGATGCAAGCAGAATTTCTCTGACGGGGTCCAGCTTTACTTTGCGTGCCAGATATTGTAAGGTCTTAATTTTATGATAGAAAGGAGAGTACAGCAGATGCCCACACCCATTGTCGTAAAGATCGGAGACCTCGAGCTCAAAGGCGAATTTAACGATACCCCCGCCGGCAAGGCAGCGGCCGCTGCCTTGCCGTTTGACTGGAGCGGCAGTCGTTGGGGCGATGAATATTACGGTCCGCCGACGGCGGATATCGGGGATCATCCCGGAGAGAAAGGGGCGGTCATGAATGTCGGTGATCTGGGCTGGCATGCGCCCAACCAGTGGTTCTGCCTGTTTTTCGGGCCCACACCGGCCAGCAGCGGTGATGCCCCCGAAGCGGCGGTTCCGATTTTAACCATCGGAAATGTCCAGGGAGACTGGAAGGCCCTCAGGGCAATGGGAGACCCTATCACTGCCCAGGTCGCGAAAGTATAAAGCGACAGATTTACTGCCTCGGCTTTTTTAAGTGTGGCGTATAAAGCTCTTTAGACAGGATTTACAGGATTATTTTTGGCTGTTCTCCGGAAGAGAACGGCCAAACCCTATCGCCTGCGGCGAGCATTAGGAGTTTTCATCAACGCGTTGGTGTTTTATAGTGGTTGTCAAAAAAACGTATTGATTGCGGAACGCTTTTTTTGCTACAACACTTATGTCGCCATCCTTTATTTCGGAACATTAATATGACAAGCGGAATAAATGTGTAGCAGCCATTTCCGAGTTTGATTTGTATAGCCGAATATTTTTTCCGCTGAAAGCGGATTGAGTTTAGTCGCTCTCATCCGGAGAGCGACTAAGAAAAATATTCTCAAAATCCTGTTAATCCTGTCAAAAAATAAGAATCAATCTATCCACTAAAACAAATTCTTGGGTATCGGTCCGCCTGAGGCAAATTCGGGTTTTATAAAATTAAGTGATGCCAGATGAATCCGATCACACCGGCAGCCGCAATCACCGTCATGATGCCGACTTTAAACCATTGAATCGACACAAAGGCTGCCAGCCCAATGACGGCGGCAAACCAGTTGAAACCGCCTTCGGCGGGCATGAGCACCTGCAGTCCGAACCAGACCGCCAGATTCAAAACGACGCCCACCACCGCAGCGGTGATGCTGGATAGGGCGGCCGACAGGGTGGCATTGTCGCGGAATTTTTCGATGTAAGGGCCCCCCAGGAAAATAAACAGAAAACACGGCAAAAACGTAAAATAAGTGGCCACCAGCGAGCCCACCAGCCCGCCGACAATCGGGCTCCAGCCGGCGGCGTGATTCCAGCCGGCCATAAACCCGACAAATTGCACTACCATAATTAGCGGTCCGGGGGTGGTCTCGGCCAGCCCCAGTCCGTCGATCATCTGCGGACCCGTCAGCCAGGCATATTGCTCGACGCCAGCCTGGGCAATGTAAGCTAAAACGGCATAGGCGCCCCCGAAGGTCAAAAAAGCCGCCTTGGTGAAAAACAGGGCCTCGGTGTAAAACACCCGTTGGGGCAACAAAGCATACAGTGCCACCACCGGTATCAGCCACAGCAGAATGAATACAGCCACCAGCAGCACATTTCTGCCGGTGGACGGATTGATGTGGCACACCTCCGGATCTTCGCAAATCTGCACGTAACCCGCATCGAAATCCCGGGCGTCCTTGCCCCTGATGACATCAAATTTGGCCGGCAAGGCGTATCGGCCGGCCAGCCCGATCAGGCCGGCGCCCAGAACGATCAGCGGAAAGGGAACTTTGAGCATAAAAATGGCGATAAACGACAGGGCCGCAATAGCGACCATAATCCCATTTTTAAGGGCCTTTTTACCGATCTTAATGACGGCCGCTACGACAATGGCCATAATGGCTGCCTTCAGGCCATTGAACACAGAGGCCACCCAGGGAACGGTGCCATAAGCGGCATAGATGTAGCTCAAGGCAAACAGGATAAAAATGGACGGGATAACGAAAAAGGCTCCGGCCACAATTCCGCCGGGGAGCCGGTGCAACAGCCAGCCGATATAAGTGGCCAGCTGCTGGGCTTCGGGACCGGGCAGCAGCATACAATAGTTGAGCGCATTTAGGAAGCGTTCGTTGCTCACCCATTTTTTTTGATCCACCAGCTCGTGGTGCATGATCGAGATCTGCCCGGCCGGCCCGCCAAAGCTGATCAAGCCGAGCTTCAGCCAGAATTTAAAAGCCGTACCGAAGGATGGACGCGCAATGACCCGCTGCTCGCTATCTTTGTTTTCAACCTTTAAATTTCCTGTAACCGCTTCGGCCTTCACAGTTAGCCTCATGCTACCATTTAATACAGTTCAAGTATCTGCAATATGATAAAGGTAAACATTCGCAACCGGTTGAAAAGGGCTTCGGGCATTAAAACGCCGCATTGAATCTGAAAGATGCCTTGCCCCTGATGATATTACGTACCGGGTCTTTTTTTAAAGGTCTCGATGCGATCTGAAAACAGTTTGGTACACGTGGGGCAATAGGTATGGTGGGATTTGGTGTCGATATGACCGGCGGTGCGTTTGTGGATATGCTCTAAAAACTTGGGAGTTGCGAACAGTTTGCCGCACCCTTCACAGCGCTCGAGCGGATGTTTGCAGATGATTTCATCCCGGATCGATATGGTTCTGACATTTTCAGTATCAACCGCGCTGATTACATCTGTGGGACAAATATTGGCGCAGGTCATGCAGCCGATGCAGCGGCCCTCGACGGGCACCACAAAATTTCGCCCATCCCGTTTTTCCATTTTGAGGGCAGCGGGCCCCACGATTTCTTTACATACCCGGATACACAGACGGCAGCGCACGCAACCATCCGGCGGCGGACCCGGATCGATATTGTAGGCTTGAGCCAGATCGATGATGCGTTTGGCCTGGGGCGCCATATTCAACAGATTTCGAAAGGCCCGCATCCGGGCGCGTTGAACCGCTTCGCTCTGGGTTTTGACGATCATTCCATCTTTTGCTTTTAGGACGCATGACAGCATGGTGACCTGCCGGCCTGTCGCACTCCCCAGTACCTCAACAGCGCACAACCGACAGGAGCCCGAAGGTTTAAGGGATGGATGGAAGCACAGGGTCGGTATCGGGATCTGGTTGATTCGGGCCACCTCCAGGACGCTCATGTCCTGTTGAGCCTCATATTCGCGGTCATCGATGGTAATTTTAATCATGTTGGCTTCTCATTCATCAGGTAAACCCCGACATCCGTTCAGTTATTGATTTTAAGCCACTTCTAATCCTGCCCGGCGAGATGCAGGTCTTCGATGTATTCTCTCAGATGATGAAGCTCGTCTGTGAGCATATTGATCTGGTGTTCGATCAGATCGGCCAGGGTCAGCAATCCAACGATCTCATTTTCTTTGATGACCGGCATGTGTTTGATATCCGCCTGGATCATCATGGTCATGACAGCGCTGACCTCATCTTCCATTTTGGCCATCAACAATTTGGGGGTCATCGCATCCTTCAGCAGGATATCGCTAAAGGCAGCGTTTTTATCTCGAATGTGGGCCCGGAAGACATCCCTTTCAGCAAAAAT